>NZ_DBHIHF010000012.1:0-71637 GCF_057248925.1 Stomatobaculum sp. | reverse complement strand
GCGACCGCCGCCGCCGCCGCTTGCGCCGCCGGACAGGTTGCCGTTCGTGATCTGGTTGTAGTGGTTGTAACGCGGATTCAGGGTGTTGTCATAGCGACGAATCGTGTCGAGCAAATCGTCGAGTGCCTGCTGCAACTCTGCCGCCGTAGCTCTCGGGCCGGTCTTCTCAAAGACTGCGATTGCGTCGTTGATGCCCGTGTGTACACCCGGGACACCGTTAATCAGCGCTGCGGTCTCCTTCCGCTTCAGGAAGAAGTCATCGGAGAGCTTCAGTGCCTTCTTAATCGCATCCTCGAGGCCGTTTCTCGTATCGTCGACAACCTGCCGGTTATCTTCCCAGTAGCCGTAGACAATGGTGCGCTTCTTAATCGGCGCCGTGTCGTCATACTGCTTGAACTTGTCAGCCTTGCGGCTCCAGCCCTTCCAGTCGTATTCCACGCCGGTTGCCGGATCCGTCTGGTGCGTCGCCGCGCCGGTCGGCTCGTTGTTCGTGACCGTGTTGTACTGCGTCGTATAGTCGGAGTCGGACGGCGAATCGCCCTTTCTGACCGGGAAGCTGTACTGCGGCCACGGTGCCATGGTGTCTCTGTTGTTAATCCAAGTCACCTTGTATGCCTTCGAGTAGGTCAGATAGTACTTGACGCCCTCTTCGGCCGTGAACTGGAACAGACCGCCGCTCGCATAGACATCCGCCGGCGTCAAGGTCTGCGGGAGGAAGTTGCCCGGGTTCGACGGGTCTTCGCGGAGCAGCTGGTAGTCAAGGTTATTCACATCTTCCTTGTCGAGCTGCACATAGGTGTTGAAGGTTGCAGTGGACGCCGTTGCGCGCGGCACAAGTCTGCCGTTGACATAGCGCTCAATGTTGGTCTGGACCTCCCAGGCTGCCGTGAAGGCATCCGGGTGGTTTGCCGCATCGACATTCGCCGTGTCGTTCTTCAGCGCCGTCGCAACCGAAGACGGCACATTCTTCTTGTTGTAGACAACCTTGTAGCTCACGTCCGCGTGGTTCACATTCATGAGCACCTGGTCGTCCGGTGTGGTGAGATAGTTCTCGAGACCCGGAATCGCATTCGGATCCAGTGCCATCTCGCCCGGGTTGCCGCCGCGAACCTCATCCGTGACCGGCGCATTGCCGTTCAGGTTACGGTTATAGTAAGCGGTCAGAACCACATTGGTGTCAGGCATGGTGAAGGTCAGGGTTGCATTGCCGAGCTGGCTGTTGATGCCCGGAATCACACCGGTCGTGACTCTCCACGTCTTGAAGGTCTCGCCTGCGCTGTTCGTCGCCGGTGCGGTCAGGACCACTGCCTCGTCCTTGTGCGCCTCGTCGAAGTAGTTCGTGTTGATTGCATTGCCGTTGACGGTCGTGATTTCACTCTCGCCGTCCGTCGTCGTGATGCTGAACTTCGGCACATCAATCTCGCCGCCCGGATCCATGACGACAACCGTGCCGTCCGGAAGCTTCTGCAGCGGGGTAATGTCATTTCTGCCGTGCGGTCTTGCGACGACCGTGTACGGCTTGTTCGGTGTCAGACCGCTGAACGTGATTCTGCCCGGCGTGCCTGCCTGCCAGCCGTCCGCCTGGGTCTCCGGTGTTGTCACGACATTGCCGTTCTCATCAATCAATGCGTAGTCCGCATCTCTGTCAGCCGGGTCAATCGTGAGGTTCACCTTCGTCTCATCGTTCGGATCATAGGTAATCTGCTTGTTCGTGTCGACTGCCGGCACATGTGCGGGGCTCGGCGCACTGATCGGTGCCGGGACATTCGAGATGTCGTCGCCGACCTGAGCCGTGTTATCGCCCTCTGCCTCGTAGACCTGATAGGTCGTGCCGGGTGTCAGGTTGTTAAAGTAGGTTCTGCCTGCCGGGTTGCCGTCTTCGACGCCCACAACCTTGCCGTCGGGATCCACGACAATGTACTTGTAGCCGGGCTTCGTGTCGTAAGCCGTCACAACGCCCTTACCCTGGGTGTCAAGGCTGCCGCCCGCATCCACCGGGTGCACCGGAAGACCGAAGACCACCGGATCCGGCGTGAACTTGATGAGATAGGTCTCACCGTTTGCAATGGCGTCCGTTGCCGCCATCAGGTGGCTGTCGGAGCTTCTCACAAAGCCCTTGCGGATGTAGTTGACCTCGCCGGTGTAGCTGCTTGCAGCCGGTTCCACCTGTGCCCAGGTCTTGTCCTTCCAGGTGTGAAGCGTGGTCGGAACACCGGCGTTCCAGGTCACATGGCTGTCAAACGGTCCGAAGTTAATATCTACCCACCAAGCCGGATCTTCCTTGAATGCCGCTACCAGATTCTCGCCGCCCTGGAAGCGATCCGTATCCTGGAGGAGATGCTCACTACCGTCCATGACGCGGTTGTTGTTCGTATCCACGAACCAGCCGTCCAGCATGTAATGGTAGTCGTTTGCGGTCACAATCGGCAGCAAACGCTTTGCCTTGAGATCCGCGTAAGTGTAACCCTGACCTGCGCCGTTGTCCTTCAGCACACTCACCTTGAAGGAGTTCGTGCCGTTTGCCTGGACATCCGGGGAAACCTGCTTGGTCGGGTCGTCTGCCGGTGCCATATTGTCGGAGCTCAGGGTTCCGAGTTCAGTGCCGCCGACAGCATCCTTGCCGCTGTAGAACTGGATATTGCCCCATGCGCTCGGATCTCTCGTGTAGCTGTAGGTGAGCTTCAGATCGGTCGTCGGCATCTTCGCCTTGTAGTGCTTGGTTGCCGTATTGAAGGTCGTGGTCTCACCTGCGACCACTGCGCCGACCGGGTTGTCGCTGTGCGTGCTGAAGATGTACCCGTAGCTCTGCGGCATCGTGAGCGCATCGCCCTCGACCACATCATCGGTCGCGTGACCCGTCACCGTCGCCGGGACAATGTTCTTCAGGAGACTGTCGACTGTGCCGAGATCCTCTTGCGCAACCGTGAATTCCTGTCCCATGCCGGCACCGGTATAGTAATAAGTAATTTCCACATCCTGGTTCGGCATCACACCGTTGTAGTTGCCGAGTGCATCCGCACTGCCGGTCAACGCATTGGTGAGCGGGTTCGGATCGGCGCTGTTTGCCGTATTGCCGTGATCCACCGTCAGGCGATCATAGCTATACCCTACTACATTGACTGCATGTGCTACAACCGGCTGTTCCGGCTTCACCATCGTGGTCGTCGTCGGTGCGACCGTCGTGCCGGAAGCGGTCTTATGATTGACTTTCAGCTGGAAGCCCGGGTGGGACGGATCCACACGATAGCGCCAGGTAATTGCTGCATCCTGACCCGGGAACTGACCTGTGAAGTTTCCGTAGGTTGCCGTACCGGCCACATTGTCGAAGGTGCCGAACGGCGCCGCTGCGGTCTGATTGCTAAACTGATAGGTCGCCGGATTCGTGAAGGAATCTGCCGGTGCCCAGACATAGCCCGGAACCTCCTTGCGGTTACCGTTCAGCGTATCCTCGACCGAGTATGCCGACGGAACCGTCGTGGTCTGGAAGACAATGCTGCCGTCACTGTTCTCATAGGAAGTCGTGTAACCGAACTTGATGCCGTGGTTGACCGAATAAATCGCATCGTAAACCTCCGGCGTCGTCGGGAAGGTTGTCGGAATCGACATTGCGGGCGCAACCGGGCTCACGCCGCGCTTATTCCAACCAAGGAAGTTATAACCGTACTTGACAACAGTCGGCGGTATTGCGTTGGTCGGATTACCGGCGAGACCGCTGAGTGGAGCCGGTGTCGGCGTGCCGCCCTTGGCATCGAAAGTAATCGTGCTGTTCTCCCGCACATACTTGTAAGTCACAACAATGTTCTGCTTCGGCATGAAACCGGTGACTTTACCAAGATCCGGACTCGTCGCCGTATTGTCCAGCGTAAGTTTAGCTGTTCCGCCGGAAGGAACCACCTCATCCGTCTCGACACTCGAGAGTTTATAAGATGTCGGGGTAACTGTCGGCTTCGGTTCATTGACAGCTTCACCTGCCGCAAGATTTTTGACTGCACGGTTTTCAGCGCCCGGCACCGTATTGCCTTGTGCATCCTGGTACTTGAATGTAATCGTGTAACCAGCTCTGCGAAGTGCCGCATTGTCTGCGGCCGTCTTAGACTCTACAACCGATGTGCCATAGGTCTCGTCCTGATCAGCTTTGAAGAAGTTACTGAACGGAGTCACACCGCTTGCGCTTACACCGCTGCCGAGTTCAGCGAAGTTCTTTTCCTGCGCTGCGGTCGGTGTCCCTGTCCCTGAGAACGGACTGGGGAGATCGTTACTCGTTCCGACAGCCAGTTTCGAGATACCGATGCTCGAACCTGCTATACTCTGCATCACGGAAATCTTCTTATTGGCAGCGACAAACACATTACTCTTATTGCCGTCTGCATCCTTGTTTCCGCTAACCGTAATGACAGAGCCGCCGCTCTGTTTGCTACCCGCAAGGACAAAGTGACCGCTGGCAAAGTTGATTGCACCCTTGCCCTGCTTTTCGGAGCCCGAGGTTTTCACAGGAGCGGGTGTCTCATTATTTCTGACTGTTGAGCCATGCTCCATGTGAAGCGTTCCGCCTACAATATCGATGGCCGCAGCAGAGTTGTAATCGTTCGTCTTTGCATTCTCCACCACTGCATCCTCGCCAAGGCGGAGAGTTCCATCCTCTACGGAAATCAGAGGCTTCGTGCGAGTCACCGCTGCCTTGTTGCCGCTCAGATGCAATTTCTCAATGGTGTACTTTCCGCTACCCGTCTGCTTAAACAGCGGGCTCCCCGGATTAGCAGCCACAATCTCCACTGTCGGCCCCGTATAGGGAACTGCCATCGCCTGATGCTCATAATCTGTCGTTGCGATGGCAACATCTGTGCCGCTTCCGCCGTCCAGATTTACCGGCGCACCATCGTAATCCATGATATAAATAAAGCCCTTTTTACCATGGAGCTTATCCACTGCGTGTTGCAGTGTCTTGAACGGACTCTGGTAGGTTCCATTGTTGCTGTCGTTACCACCGGAAGAGGAGACATAGTAAGACGTTGCCTTGACCAGAAATGCCACTCTTCTGTGAACCGTCTCATACGGATTCAGGTTGAATTTCCAAGAATAGGACAGACCCGAATCATCGCCCCCAAAGAAAGTCGCCGTATTTCCCGTAAACATGTAATCCCAGTACTGCCAATACCTGCCTACATAGGTCTTGTCCGGCGGAGTGAGTCCCAAATCGCTGTCGTTCAACACAAGATCCAGCGTCTCAAGGCTTGAGCGATTGACCATGTGGAAACTGCGTCCGGTCCAATAGACATTGGCCAAGTCATCGCCCTTGATTTTCGTATCACTACCGGATCCCATAAAGAACGTTCTGGGTCCCGTTCCCGTCGTATCATGGACATAGTAATCGACGATCACATGCTTGTTGTCCAATGCCTTGGAAACCTTCATCCGGTACTCGATTCCCAAATCACGATTCTTCAAGCCGGTCGGCTGCGAAGCATCCGGATAAGTCATAACCACACCATTGTGCGGCGGATCCGGTTTCACAACCGTATAGCCAGCAAGCGGCAGACTGTAATTATGTGCTGAGGGAGGTGCCGCATTCAAGGTATCAGCCTTGACAATCCAGGTTCCGTAACCGGCAAGGTTGTACGTTGTATCGATAGTCGCATTGCCGTAATTCGTCTCGCCGGTGTTCAGACCCTTGATGTCAAAGCGATGCGTGTAAGTACTATCACCCTCGCTAGAAGCTCCTATTGCACTCTTCCACGTAAATGCCATGGCTTCGGTTGCGCCGCTGTCGTTTGCCCCTGTCAAATCACCGGGCGCCGGCTGCAACTCCGTCGCATATGCATTCTTCACGCCCAGCCCGCTGACTGCGAGGCCAAAGACCATGAGGAAGGCGAGGAGCTGTGCAAGGGCTCTCCGAAGGATGCCGCGGAGAGAATTCTTGTTGCTACTCATATCTTTCTGTCACGCTCCCTTCTTAGTTCGGATCTGCGATAAAGAGTGCCAGGTCATCCGGCACATCGTTCTTCGTCACAGTCGTGTTCGGGCCGGCAATCAGGCCGCGCGCGAAGTGGTCGCGCTCGCTTCTGTCGTAGTGATAGAAGCCCGCACCCGCACTGCCGCTGTTTCTCCAGCGCGGTGCGTCCTCGTCGCCGGAGAAGCCGATGAACTCGCCGTTGTAGACCAGAATGTAGCCGTCACCGGTGTTCAGCACGCGTCTGCCACTCACAATCTTGCCGTTCTTGTCGACGACAAAGAAACGGTACTGCGGCGTGCCGAGCGTGCCGCTGTTCTGAACGACAATGCCGTAGCCTGCCTCTTCCGGTGCATCCAGGCGAAGGCCGTTGATATAGAACTTGTTGTCCTTCTTCTGGAGATAGTTGCGGTTGCCGTAAGCCTTGCCGCTCGGTGCGAACGCAAAGGTTCTCGGGCCGTCCGCAAGCTCCACCGTAATTTCCTTGCCCGCCTGCATAGAGCCGTCGTTCATCTCATCCGGCGAGAAGAGGTACAAATCCGCCTTCTCGATACCGTACATATTGCCCTCGATGAAGTCCTTTGCGCTCCAGGCGTCCACATCGTACTGCGCGACAAATTCGCTCTTCGAGCGGTCAAAGAGGACAAAGCCCGTCTGCATGCGGCCGATGCCGTCGAAGGCATACTCGCGGCTGCCGACCTTCAGAATCTTGTTGCGGTACGCTCTGCCCTTCGAGTCGGTTCTCCACCAGGAACTCTCGAGATCCAGGTTCTCGTTCTCATCGAGGTTTGCCGACGGATACATCCAGAGCCACTTGTTCTTCATCAGCGGGCCGCCGTCGTAGCCGTCATAGTAGCGCACGCGCTCATCGGCGGTCGGGTTGGAGCGGACCGCGTTCGAGATGCTCGCGACCTTGTCCCACCACTCGATCATGACACCCTTCTCGTCGAAGCCGTAGGTCGCGCCGTTGATGTCGCGCTGGAACGGCTGCTCGCCCGCACGGCTCCGGTACTTCTTCGAGTCCGCGCCGAAGTAGAACCACATCTTCTCGTAGTCCTCGTAGCTGCGCCCCGTCACCTCACTCGTGAGGTGGGAACCCCAGTCGTAGTAGAGCCAGCGGTTCGTATAGAGCGCACCGTCGGCATCCGCGTAGTAGCGCGCGTTGACGAACGGATCCTCGTCGCTGAGGACATTTCCCTCCTCGTCAATCCAGCCGGTCAGCATGTTGCCGTTCTCATCGAACGCATAATACTGGCCGTCGATCTCCTTGCGGAAACCCTTGCCCTTCGCGCGATAGCCCTTGCCGTCGGCACCGAAGTAGTGCCAGCCGCCGTCGCCGTAATCGCCGGCAGGATCGCTCTCGTGGTCAATGAAGACCCAGGCATTTTTTGCCATGCGGCCGTCCTGGTCGACATAGTAGTCCGACCCGCCGTAGGAGAAAATGCGGTTCTTCAGAAGAACCCCGGAGTCGCCAAGGTAGAACCAATCTTCCTTCGACTTCTTGAAGGCATTGGTCACCGGCTGATCCTCCCGGTTCAGGTACTGCCACTCGTCTCCGACTTTGTTCCAACCTTCAACTGCATAGGCTGTCACGGTCGGAAAGAGGCAAGCAGCAGCTGCCGCCAGCAGAAACGCTCTGGCTGCTTTGACATGTTTCGTTTGTTTCATGTCCCTCCCCTTTCTCTCTGCACTGCCGGGTAAGTCTCTCGACTTTCCCCGCAGAAGGTTGCTGAGCCCCCTTCTGCACATTAATATTTTCTTAATCAATGTATCACGACTGCCCGTTTCTGTCTATAGATGTTCTGACAAGCGGGGATGTTTTTTCGATTTTCGTGATTTTTCCTATTTATTCTCCAGGGCTAACTGTTGTTTTATCTTAGTTTTATCCTAATTTTTCCGTTTTACTGGTAGTATTTTACAAGCCCTGATAGCAGACTTGTCTTGCCCACTATTCTCTTCGAAATACAGGTGCCATTTTTTCGTTTTCCCTCTTTTTTGCGCCGCTTGGGCGCGCTTACGGCTTTTCTTTTTGGGCATTCTGGCTTACACTACTAGAAAAGATTGAGAGAGGAGTTTTAAGAATGGCTAAATTATTGGGAAGACTTGCACGCCTCGCACTGGTCGCGGGCGCTGCGGCTGCAGCTGTCTCCTACTACCGCCAGTACAGCGAGTTCCACCGCGATCTGGACGAGGAATTCCACGACTACGAAGAGGACGGCGAGAGCGACCGCGCCTCGCACACCGAGACGCCGAACCGGAACTATGTCTCGCTGAACGCAAACCGCGGTGAGTTCACGGCGGCGGCCCAAAACACGCTGGAAGCGGCGAAGGGCATGGTCACAAGTGCCGCAGGCATGTTAAAGGATGTCGGTAACATTCTCGCCGACAACCTGCAGGCGGCTACCGGCGAGAAGACCGCGGAAGCACAGGCGACGGCAAAGGCCGCAGTCGAGACCGTGCGGGAGACCGCCGCAGCAGCCGCGGAAGATGCCGAAGCGGCCGCAGACAGCGCGGCGGAGGCAATCACTTCCGAGAACATTCTCGCGAAGTCCTATGCCGCAGCCGGCAGCAGCGCAAAGCGCGCCACCGAGATTACGGAGGAAGAATAAAACAAAGCGCGCCGCAGAGAGGTTAGTGCCTCTCGCGGCGCGGTTTTCTTTTTTTACATTCCGACCGATCAACCCATGTCGATCCGGCATGGATGAATCACTGCCCGGTTTTGCTCTCGTTTTGTCCCGTCACACCATATCCCTTCCAAACGCTATATGCCCTCTAAATTGAAGTCCGGGAGAAAGCGACTGCCCTTGCTGTCCGCCTCCTGGATATAGCCGTTCCGGAAGCCGCATTCCAAAAAGTATGCCTCCGCCCGCGCTCTCTCCCTTCCGGTCAGCGCGCGGTTCAGTTCCGGAAAACGCGTCCGGATAAAAGGCGTGTATTGAAACATGAGGCTCACATACTGCTCTGTCCCAAACAGCGCTGCGATGTCATCCAGAACCGCAAAGCTGTTTTTTAAGTGCAGCGGCAGCACGAGATGCCGTATCATCACCCCGCGGACTGCCTTTCCTTCTTTATTTAATGTGAGGTTGCCGCTCTGCCGGTACATTTCTTGCAGAGCTGCCCGCGCAACCGCCGGATAATCCGCCGCTCCGGAAAAACGTGCGGCGAGCGCACTGTCCGCGTACTTGTAGTCCGGCAGCCAGACATCGACCAAGCCTTCCAGCTCCCGCAGCACTTCGACCCGCTCATAGCCGGAGGTGTTATAGAGCACCGGCACGTTCGGGCGGTAGAGCCGCAAGGCCTTCCTGATCTCCGTGACCCAGGGCGTCGGCGTCACGAGGTTTATATTGTTCGCGCCCTTCTCCTCAAGTTCCCGGAAAATATCCGAAAGCCGCGCTGCTGTGAGCTCCCTGCCGTAGCGCTCGCGGCTGATTTTATGGTTCTGGCAGAAGACACAGTACAAATTACAACCCGAAAAAAAGACTGTGCCGGAGCCCTCCGCGCCGCTGATACAGGGTTCCTCGCCGAAGTGGAGCGCCGCGCGCGCCGCAAAAAGCCGGGCGCCGCATCCGCAGGCACCCGGCTTCTCTTCTCGATTGACGCGACAGAGTCTCGGACAAAGCTCACAGGAGCGCAAGTCCAAATCTATCATAAATGACTCTTCTTTCCTTCTCAGAAATCGCAGGTTGCGCCAAAGCTTTGACGCAACAAGTGCTTTGCTTTTACGCTCATCTCTTTCCGCCTCAGAGCTTAAAGCTGCTCTTCAGCGAGACAATGCGGTTAAAGACAAGACTGTCCGGGCGGGAATCCTTAGAATCCACGCAGAAGAAACCATTTCTCACAAACTGGTAGCTGTCATAGGCCTTGGCGCCGTCAAAGTTCGGCTCCAGTTTGCAGTCCTTTAAGATAATACGGGAATTCGGATTCAGGTTCAGGTTACCGTTTTCGTCGAGCTTGCCCTTCTCCTCATCGACCAGGTTCTCGTAGAGGCGGCACTCGGCATTGACTGCGGTCGAAGCATTGACCCAGTGAATGGTACCCTTCACCTTTCTGCCCTCAAAGCCCGTGCCGCTCTTGGTCTCCGGGTCATAGGTGCAGTGCACGGCAACTACCTTGCCGGTTTCATCTTTGTCGACGCCGACGCACTTCACGAAGTAAGCGCCCATGAGGCGCACTTCGTTGCCCGGGAACAGGCGGAAGTACTTCTTCGGCGGTTCCTCGCGGAAGTCGTCCTCCTCAATCCAGAGTTCTCTGCCGAACGGAATCACGCGGCTGCCGAGATCCGGATTCTCGAGGTTATTCGGCATCACGAGGTCCTCGGTCTGTCCCTCCGGATAGTTGTCGATGATCAGCTTGAGGGGCTTTAACACCGCCATCATCCGCGCGCGCGAGAGCTTTAAGTCCTCGCGGATGCAGTACTCGAGCATCGCGGAGTCCACCGAAGAATTTGCCTTCGAGACGCCGACCAGTTCCACAAAGCGCTTAATCGACTCCGGTGTGTAGCCGCGGCGGCGCAGCGCCGCAATCGAGACCAGACGCGGGTCGTCCCAGCCGTCCACAATGCCGTCCTCAACGAGCTTCTTAATATAGCGCTTGCCGGTCACGACATTCGTGAGATAGAGCTTGGCAAACTCAATCTGGCGCGGCGGCTCCGGGAACTCACACTCATTCACGACCCAGTCATAGAGCGGGCGATGATCCTCGAACTCCAGCGTGCAGATGGAGTGCGTAATCTTCTCGACCGCGTCCTCAATGGGATGCGCGAAGTCATACATCGGGTAGATGCACCACTTGTCACCGGTGTTCTGGTGGGAGAGGTGCGCAATGCGGTAGATAACCGGGTCCCGCATGTTGATATTCGGAGACGCCATGTCAATTTTCGCGCGGAGTACTTTCTCGCCGTCCGCGTACTTGCCCTCGCGCATCTCCTCGAAGAGCTTTAAGTTCTCCTCGACCGAGCGGTTCCGGTAGGGGCTCTCCTTGCCGGGCGTATTGAAATCGCCGCGGTACTCGCGAATCTGGTCGGCAGTCAGATCACAGACAAAGGCCTTGCCCTTCTTAATCAGCTTGACCGCGCACTCATACATTGTCTCAAAGTAGTCGGAGGCAAAGAAGATGCGATTATCAAACTTTGCGCCGAGCCACTCGACATCCGCGCGGATGGACTCCACAAACTCCCACTTCTCCTTGGTCGGGTTCGTGTCATCGTAGCGGAGGTTAAAGAGGCCGTGATACTCCTCCGCAAGACCGTAATTCAAGAGAATCGACTTTGCGTGCCCGATGTGCAGGTAGCCGTTCGGCTCCGGTGGGAAGCGCGTCTGAACATGCGAATATCTCCCCGATGCCAGATCCTTGTCAATCTCATTCTCGATGAAGTTCTTCTCGCGGCGCTCGCCGCCCGCTGCTTCCTCTGTTGCCGCTTCCATTGCTTTCTTGTCCTCGCTCATGGGGCGTCTCCTCTCTTATTTTGTGACATTCACGGCGCTGAGCCGATAGCCCGCGTCGGTCTTGGTGAAAATCATATTCGGCCTGCCGCCGTCCGCCGAGACGACCAGATTGCCGTCGGCCGCCTGTATCGTTAAGAGATCGGCGTGCAGGACAGATGCGCAGAACGCATCGGTGAAAATCTGCTCTGCCGTGTACTTCTGTGACAACTCGTCCTTGTTGTCGACCTCATTGCCGGACGCGAGTCCGAGATACAGCGGGTAGGTCGCCATGCCGGCAAGTGCGTCCAAGTTCTTGTCCCGGACCGCGAGCAGCGCCTGTCCGACTGTGTAGAGCGCGTCCTTGTCGCCGAGTGCCGTCGCCTCATCGGCCGCGGCACTGAGCTGAAAGGTTCCGTCTTTGGTCTTGCCGAGCAAGCGTATGCCCTCGCCCGGCACAATGCCGTTTGCCAGTCTCGTGAGGTCAGGCTTCTCGGCGGCGTCCTCGCCGGTCGCGATATAAACAAGCCCCTGCTTCTTATTCTGCAGCGTAAAGCCGTTCATCGACGCCTCGAGCACCACGCCGTCGAGCGTCTCTTCCGCTTCCGCCGCCGTACTTGTCGCTGTGCTCTCTTCGCTCACACTCTCCGTGCCGGGCACCGCGCTGTTCGTCGCCTCTTTGCTCTTTTTCTGTCCGCAGCCCGCAAAGAGCAGCAGAGAAACAGAGAGTAAAAGAATCGCTATCCCTTTTTCCCGTCGCATGCAGAACCTCCTCAGAACTTCCGGAAGCGTTCGTAGCGCTGGTTTGCGAGTTCCTCGCGACTCATTGCGCCGTAGCGGCCGATAAAGTCGAGAAGCTCGGGTTCCAGTTCCCGCGCGATGTCGCGGATATTTTCAAAGGTCGCCGGTTCTTTCTCCGGGATAATCTTTTCGATGACGCCGAGCTCCAGAAGATCCCTGGAAGTCAGGCGCATATTTTCCGCGGCGCGCTCTGCCTGCTTGCCGTCGCGATACAGAATCGCGGCAAAGCCCTCCGGCGACAAAATCGAGTAGACCGCATTCTCCATCATCCAGACTTCGTTTGCCGTCGCGACGCCGAGTGCGCCGCCGCTCGAACCCTCGCCGATGATAATCGAGAGAATCGGGGTCTTCAGCGCTGCCATCTTCTGCAGATTCTCGGCAATCGCCTGGCCCTGACCTCTTTCCTCCGCGCCGATGCCGCAGTAGGCACCCGGCGTGTCCACAAAGCAGATGACGGGGCGTTTGAAGCGCTCGGCCTGTTTCATGAGGCGAAGTGCCTTCCGGTAGCCCTCGGGATTCGGCATTGCGAAGTTTCTTCTCTTGTTCTCGAGGAAATCTCTGCCCTTCTGAATGCCGATCACCGTGACCGGAATGCCGTGGAACGAAGCGATACCGCCGATTACGGCCTCATCGTCCCCGAAGCAGCGGTCGCCGTGGAGTTCCATAAAGTCCGGAAACAGCGCGTCGATGTAATCCTTCGCGTGCGCTCTGTCCTTTGCGCGGGACAGTTTGACTGTCTCCCAGGCGCTCCGCACCGTGTCCGCGGGCAGATCCGTGCGCGCCGCTTCGTCGCTCTCTTCCTCTCTCTGTCCGAGCGCGAAGCGCTGCAGATTCTGAATGGCCGAAGCCGCCGCCTGCAGAAATCCCGGCGCCTTCTGCGCCTTCACTTCCGCCGCCGTTCCCTCGTTGACATGCTCGGTCGTCTCAAATTCAACGGCTTCCACCGCCTCTTCCGCCGAGAGCTCGGCAGCACCGCGCACATGGAGACGCAGAATGTGTGCAAGCACGGCTCTCTGGTCGCGCCGCGGCACAATCGCATCCGTGAAGCCGTGCTTTAAGAGAAACTCCGAGCGCTGGAAGCCCTCCGGAAGCTTGCCGCCTATGGTCTGCTGAATCACGCGGGCACCGGTGAAGCCGATCAGTGCGCCCGGCTCCGCGAGAATAATGTCGCCGAGCATCGCGTAACTTGCGGTCACACCGCCCATGGTCGGATCGGTCAGCACCGAGATGAAGAGTTGGCCGCTCTCCTGCAGTCTGCCGAGTGCCTCCGAGGTCTTGACCATCTGCATGAGGGAGATGATGCCCTCCTGCATTCTTGCGCCGCCCGAGCAGGCGTAGAGAATCACCGGGAGCTTTTCCTCCGCGGCGCGCTCTGCCATGCGCGCAATTTTTTCGCCCAGGTTGTGGCCCATCGAGCTCATCAAAAAGCGCGCGTCGCAGACACCGATCGCGACCGGAATGCCGTCGATCGTAATTTTTCCGGTCACGACCGCCTCATTGAGGCCCGTAGTCTCCTTGACTTCCCAGAGCTTCTGCTCGTAGTCCGGGAAATCGAGCGGGTTCACGACCGGGAGTTCCTGATTCCACTCCTCGAAACTGCCGGGATCCGCGAGCAGCTTGATTCTGCGCTTCGCATGAATGCGGACCAGCGTGCCGCAACTCGGGCAGGCAAAGTCATTGGCCCGCACTTCCTGCACGCTGTGCACCGCACCGCACTTTTTGCACTTCCACTGCTTTACTTCCGGTTCTGCTTCCGTCGTATTTCGCTTGAAAAAATCGATGCGCATTTTTCCCCTGTCACTTTCCGAGGATAAAGGTGAGTTCTGCTTCCACCGCCTTCTCATCCTCTACGTATGCCGTCGCCTTGCCTTTGCCGACAGGCCCCTTCACCTTCTCAATTTCACAGACGAGTCTCAGCCGGTCGCCCGGCACGACTTTCCGCCGAAAGCGCGCGTGGTCCACCGCGCCGAAGTAGGCTGTCTTCCCCGCATTTTCTTCCTGCGAGAGAATCGCAACCGCACCGGTCTGCGCGAGTGCCTCGATAATCAGGACGCCCGGCATGACCGGTTCTCCCGGAAAGTGTCCCCGGAAGTAAGATTCGTCAAAACTCACTGCCTTATAGCCCTCGGCGCGCACGCCGGGCTCCAGTTCCGTGATGCAGTCGATCAGCAGAAACGGATGCCGGTGCGGCAGTATCTTCTCGATTTCTTGGATGCCAAGCTTTACCTGCATGTCACGCCTCGTACTTTCTCATGATGATAGACGCATTGTGACCGCCGAAGCCGAGCGAGTTGCTGAGCGCCGCGCGCACCTGCATGGAACGCCCCTTGCCCTTCACATAGTCGAGGTCGCACTCGGGATCATCGACCGCGAGACCTGCAGTCTCATGGACAAAGTCCTCCTGCACGCTCTTTGCGAGCACCACGGCCTCGACGCCGCCCGCCGCGCCGAGCAGGTGACCGATCATCGACTTTGTGGAGCTGACCGCGAGCTTATCGGCCGCCGCGCCGAACGCGCTCCGGATTGCAATCGTCTCCGAGAGATCGTTTAAGTGCGTGGATGTGCCGTGCGCGTTGATATAGTCGATGTCCTCCGGCTTGAGACCCGCATCGCGGAGCGCAAAGCGCATTGCCTCGGCCGCACCCGAGCCGTCCTCGAGCGGAGATGTGATATGGTTTGCGTCACAGGTCGCGCCGTAGCCCGCCATCTCGGCATAAATCTTCGCACCGCGCTTCAGGGCGTGCTCCAGTTCCTCGAGCACCAGAATGCCCGCGCCCTCGCCGATTACGAAGCCGTTCCGCTCCTTGTCAAACGGAATCGAAGCGCGCTTCGGGTCCTCCGAAGTGCTGAGCGCCGTGAGCTGCATGAAACCCGCCACACCGATCGGTGTGATGCAGGCCTCCGTGCCGCCCGCGAGCATGATGTCCGCATCGCCGTGCGCGATCGTGCGGAACGCCTCGCCCACGTTATGTGTGCCGGAAGCACAGGCCGTCACAATGTTGATGTTCTTGCCCTTCAGCCCGCACTGGATTGCGACATTGCCCGCCGCCATGTTGCTGATCATCATCGGGACAAACAGCGGATTGACCATGTTCGGCCCCTTGGTAACCATGCGGTTATACTCGCGCTCCACCGACTGCAGAGAGCCGATGCCCGAACCGATTGCGCAGCCCGCCATATAGGGATCTTCTTTCGTGAGATCCAGGCCGCTGTCCGCAAGCGCCTCTTTTGCCGCCGCGACGGCAAACTGCGAAAAACGCTCCATGCGGCGCGCCGATTTCACGTCCATAAAATCTGCCGCCTTGAAGTCCTTGACTTCGGCGGCAAGTTTCACTTTGAACTTCTCCGTGTCGAACTGGGTGATGCGGTCAATTCCGACCTGCCCCGCTTTCAGCGAGTTCCAAAACGCCTCCGCGCCGATGCCGATTGCCGTCACAGCGCCGAGTCCGGTCACAACCACTCTTCTCTTTTCCATGTATTGCGTTCTCCTGCAAAGCCGCGTTGCCTGGTTTCAAAGAACGGCGGAAACTCTTAAATAGAGAGTCCGCCGTCAACGGACAGAACCTGTCCGGTAATATAGGAAGCCTCGTCTCCCGCAAGGAAAGCGACGGCTGCTGCCACATCGTCCGCGCTGCCCATGCGCCCCAGCGGAACGCCCGAGAGAATTGCCTCTTTTGATTTGTCACTGAGCACCGCCGTCATGTCGGTGTCAATAAAGCCCGGTGCCACCGCATTGACGGTGATGCCTCTGCTACCGAGCTCACGCGCCGCGGTCTTGGTCATGCCGACAAGGCCTGCCTTTGCCGCCGCGTAATTCATCTGTCCCGCGTTGCCGTGAAGCCCCGAGTAGGAGGAAATGTTGACAATGCGACCGCTCTTCTGACGGAGCATCTTCTTTGCCGCCTGCTGCATACAGAAATAAGCGCCGTAGAGATTGGTCTTTAAGACCTCGTCAAACTGCGCCTCCTTCATGCCAATCAGGAGACCGTCGCGGGTGATGCCGGCATTGTTCACGAGAATGTCAATCCGGTTCTCTTTCGATAGCACTTCCTCGAACATGCGGAGCACATCCGCCTCCTCGCTCACATTCGCCTGAATCAAAAATGCCTTGCCGCCCGCCGCTTCGATTTCCGCTCGCACTTCCTCGGCCTTTGCCTCGGAGCCGTTGTAGTTTAACGCCACCACAGCGCCGAGAGAGGCGAGGCGCACGGCAATGGCTCTGCCGATGCCGCGCGACGCGCCGGTGACCAGCGCTACCTTACCACTCAAATCGCTCATACCTTCGAAAGATCCTCCATGGTCTCAATGTTCACGACCGTTGCCGCTCTGTCAATCTTCTTCACAAAGCCTGCGAGCGTCTTGCCCGGACCCAGCTCATAGAAGGTATCCACGCCCGCCGATAGCATATTGCGGATGCTCTGCTCAAAGCGCACCGAACTGTAGACCTGTTCGGTCAAAAGCGCTCTGACCTTCGCCGCATCCTCGACCTTGTCGCCGGTCACATTCGCGTAATACGGAATGCGAAGCGGATGAATCTCTGTCTCCGCAAGCACCTTGCCGAGCTCCTCGCCGGCTTCTCTCAGAAGGCCGGAGTGGAAGGGACCGCTCACATTCAGCATGAGCACGCGCTTCACGCCTCTCGCCTTGAGGGCCTCCGCCGCTGCTTCGACCGCCTCTTTCTTCCCCGAAATGACAATCTGTCCCGGGCAGTTGTAATTGGCAATCCAGACTTCCGGAATGTCCGAAAGCGTCTCCTCAATCAGCGCCGCCTCCGCGCCGAGCACCGCCGCCATTGCGCCGATACCGGCCGGGACCGCCGCTTCCATGAGTTCGCCGCGCCGCGCAACCACGCGAATGGCATCCCGCTCCGAGAGCGCGCCCGCCGCATAGAGAGCCTCGTACTCGCCGAGACTTAAGCCTGCCGCCGTGTCCGGCGTAAGACCGTGCTTTTCAACCACTTTCAGAATCGCAATGCCGGTCGTGACCATCGCAGGCTGGGTGTACTGCGTCAAATTCAGCTTCTCGTTTTCTTCAAAACAGAGCGCCTTCATATCGTAGCCGAGAATCTCCGAGGCCTCCTCGAAGACCGCGCGCGCATCGGCATCGGCCTCGTAAAAGCTCTGCCCCATGCCGATTTTCTGTGCGCCCTGTCCCGGAAACAAAAATGCCTTCTTAGACAAAGTCCGCCGCCTTTCTCGCGAGCTCATGACACTCGCGCATCATGTCCTCAATAATCTCCCGACATGGCTTGATGTCCTGAATGAGACCCGCAATCTGTCCTGCCATGACCGTGCCGCGAATCACATCGCCCTCCTGCACAGCCTTCCGAAGCGAACCCAGAGTCAGGTACTCGAGCTCTTCAAAGCTCTTGCCCTCTGCCTCAAGGCGTGTGTACTCGCGCGTCATGTCATTCCGGAGACTGCGCACCGGGTGACCGTAGGTTCTGCCCGTCACCGTGCTGTCAATATCCTTCGCCTTCACAATGCGGTTCTTATAGGCCTCGCTCACGACTGCCTCGGTGCTCGCGACAAAGCGCGTGCCGATCTGCACACCCGATGCGCCGAGCATGAAAGCCGCCATCATGCCTCTGCCGTCGGCAATGCCGCCCGCGCCGATGACCGGAATCTTCACGGCGTCCACGACCTGCGGGAGCAGGGTCATCGTAGTCGCCTCGCCGATGTGACCGCCGGACTCCGTGCCCTCCGCGACCACGGCATCCGCGCCGAGGCGTTCCATGATGCGAGCCTGCGCGACCGAAGCGACCACCGGAATGACCTTGATGCCCGCCTTTTTCCAGTCGTCCATGTATTTGCTCGGCATACCGGCACCGGTCGTCACAACCTTGACGCCCTCTTCTATCACAACGCGCGCAACATCGTCCGCGTGAGGCGACATCAACATGACATTGACGCCGACCGGTGCGTCCGTGAGGCGCTTTGCGTCGCGGAGCATATCGCGAATCACTTCTCCGGGCGCGCTCGCACCGCCGATGAGGCCGAGGCCGCCTGCCTCACTCACCGCCGCCGCGAGATGCTGCTCGGCGACCCACGCCATCCCACCCTGAATGATGGGATAGCGTATGCCGAGGAGCTCTGTCACTCTTGTGTTCATTCCTCGACGCCCTTGTCCTTCAGGTACTTCATGACATCGCCGACCGTGTTGAGCTTCTCAAGATCCTCGCTCGGAATCTCAACCTTGAACTCATCCTCCATTGCCATGACGAGCTGGAACAAATCCAGGGAATCCGCGCCGAGATCGTCCTTGAAGGAAGTCTCCTCGGTGATGCTGTTCTCGTCTGCGCTGAGCTGCTCTGCGATCATCTGCTTTACCTTTTCAAACATGTCATTCTCCTTTGCTGGGACAAGCTAATTGACACTTGTCATTGCTTTGTCAATATTGTTCACTACTTTTTTAACCGATTCTCTGCCCTACGTCAATAGCGTATCCGTCAATACCGTATCACGGTCGCACCCCAGGTGAGACCGCCGCCAAAACCGGAGAGCACCAGAATATCGCCCCGTTTTAACTTGCCCTCGCGGTTCAGGCGGTCAAACAGGGTCGGGATGCTGCCCGCCGAGGTGTTGGCCGTATCCGAGAGGTTCATCGGGAATTTTTCGAGCGGCTCGCCGAGGTGCTTCGCGACCGCCTCAATGATGCGGGAGTTCGCCTGGTGCAACACATAGGCGCTCACATCCTTTTTGTCGACGCCCGCGTTTTGCAGTGCCTCCTCAATGCAGAGCGGCACGGTGCGAACCGCAAAGCGGAACACTTCCTGCCCGTTCATGTGCAGGAAATGGTTGTCCGGGTCCGTACGACCGGTGAGGTTGTGCCCCTTCACGCCGTCCGCGCCGAGCGCGGAGCCGAGGATATCGCCCTTCGTCTCATCCTCCGTCGCTTCGAGCACCACTGCACCGACCGCGTCGCCGAAAAGCACGCAGGTGGTTCTGTCCTGCCAGTCGATATAGCGGGTCACGAGGTCGCCGCCGATTACCAGCGCCTTCTTTGCCAGTCCGGTCTTCATGAGGCCTTCCGCCGTCCGGAGCGAGTAGAGAAAGCCCGAGCAGGCCGCGTTAATATCAAAGGCGACCGCATTCACCGCGCCGATTTCCGCCTGAATCCGGCAGGCTGCGCTCGGCGTCACATTGCCGTCCGTGCAGGTGCCGACGATGATGAGGCCGATTTCCTCGGCGGGGACGCCGGCCATTTCGAGAGCCCGCTCCGCAGCCTCCTTGCCGAGGCTCTCGACGCTCTCCGTCTCATCGGCGACATGCCGCTGCCGTATGCCGGTGCGGGAATAAATCCACTCGTCGCTCGTCTCAATGATCTTTGCGAGATCATCATTCGTCACTACTTTTTTCGGCAGGGCGGAACCCGTGCCGGAAATCCAGAGCTGCATGCGTCACCTTACGCTTTCTGAAGCGACGGGTGCGCGCTCCGGTATGCTTTTTCGCAGGCGGGGCAACGTCCGCAAATTTTCAAGTAGTCGAGCTTCTCCTGCTGTTCGTATTCATTCCCCTCAACCTCTGCCGTCGCAATGTGACCGCAACCGTACAGAATGGTATGTTTTGCCATGTTACATCCTTCTTTCTATCTTGCCCTGTTTGCCTGCCTTTGCCGCGAAAAATGTTGCCATCCGCCTCAGATTCTCGCGACGCCCGTGCGTCTTGCCGCATCCGCGACAGCCTTTGCAACCACTTCCTTGACGCGCGGATCGAAGGCCTTCGGGATGATATTGTTCTCATTGACTTCATCGTCCGAAATCAGATTTGCGATTGCGACCGCCGCCGCCATCTTCATCTCCTCGTTGATGTCCTTCGCGCGGACATCGAACGCACCGCGGAACAGACCCGGGAACACGAGCACGTTGTTGATCTGGTTCGGGAAGTCCGATCTGCCGGTCGAGATGACCTTTGCGCCGCCCTTCTTCGCCTCGTCCGGGAAAATTTCCGGCGTCGGGTTTGCGCAGGCAAAGATGATAGCATCCTTGTTCATGCTCCGCACCATCTCTTCGGTGACCATGTTCGGGCCGGAGAAGCCGAGGAAGATGTCTGCGCCGACCAGTGCGTCCTTCAGGGTGCCGGTCTTATGATCCAGGTTTGTGACCTCGAGCATTTCCTTCTGCGCCCAGTTGAGATCCTTCGAGTTCTCGGTCATGATGCCCTCGCGGTTGCAGAGTGTCAGGTTCTTAAAGCCGTAGGAGAGCAAGAGCTTCGAGACCGCAATGCCGGCGCTACCCGGGCCGTTCACGACGACCTTAACCTTCTCCTTGTCCTTGCCGACCACCTTCAATGCATTGATGAGACCCGAGAGCACCACGATTGCCGTGCCGTGCTGGTCGTCGTGGAAAATCGGAATATCGCACTTCTCCTTCAGCTTCCGCTCGATTTCAAAGCAGCGCGGCGCCGCAATATCCTCGAGGTTTACACCGCCGAAGGAACCGGAGAGCAGGTAAATCGTATTGACAATCTCGTCCACGTCCTTGGACTTGATGCAGAGCGGGAATGCATCCACATCGCCGAATGCCTTGAAGAGCACACACTTGCCCTCCATGACCGGCATGCCTGCCTCCGGGCCGATGTCGCCGAGGCCCAGAACCGCCGTGCCGTCTGTCACGACCGCGCACAGATTCCAGCGTCTCGTGAGTTCATAGGACTTGTTCACGTCCTTCTGAATCTCCAGACAAGGCTCAGCAACACCCGGCGTATAAGCGAGCGATAAATCTTCCGAGGTCTTGACCGGAATGTCCGTGATAACTTTGATCTTACCCCTCCACTCGTAATGCTTTTTCAGTGATTCCTCTGCGTAGTTCATGTTATCCTCCTGTCTCTGCAATGCCGGGCAACGACACAAACCCGTATGGGGAAATCATACACAAAATAACAAGTCTTTTCAAGAATAAGCGCCCTCCCCGCACTGCGATTCCGTCCGCTCCGCGCAGGGCTTCAATGTCTTTATTAAGCTTCCCTTAATTTTAGCCGGTGCTTCCATATCGTAATGAACATCTACCGGCTTCCGTCAAAAAAGACTTGCTAATTTAAGCCTGTCCTGTGGTAGAATCGGCCTGTCACTCACTGTAACTGTCTCGGGGCGCACAGCGCCCTTTCGGAGTGTTCTATGAAATTTTATTCCTATGAGTTCCTGCTCCGTCGCAATGTCGGCATGAACCGCGTTCAGCTGGTCATTGCAGCCGTTCTGTTTCTGGTGCTGCTCTTCAACGGCATACGCTACTTTAAGAACAAGCAGATTTCCCGTTACCGGGAACTCGCGCTGATTGCCCTGCTCCTCTTAATTACCATGGGACTCCTGCAGATTAACCGCTACCGGGAAATGCAGGCGAGTGGCCAGCGGGCGGAACTCGCAATCCACTCGGTGGAACGCATCGCAAAAGAACTGAATGTCCCCGCGGAAGAGGTTTTCCTCAACGCGACGGAATTTTCCGGAAATCCCATCATTTTTGCGGAAGGCAAGTACTACCGTGTGCTCTTCATTAATGACACAAGCTGCAATCTGGAACCCATAGAACTGCTCGGCACGGAACCGGAATTCATCCGGGAATAAAGTGCCCGCTCTCACGCATCGCCTGCGAGGATTTTGATTATGTTTTCTTTTTTCAGTAACTTTTATTTTCTCGTCGCAATCAAGCTCTTGATCGGTCTTCTCTCCCTCTCCTTTGTCATCAACATCAGCGGAAAGGGAAACCTTGCGCCCTCGAACGCCTCCGACCAGATTCAGAATTATGTACTCGGTGGTATCATCGGCGGCACCATCTACAACAGCGCCATCACCGTGCTGCAGTACATTCTGATTTTGCTCCTCTGGTGCATTGTGATCCTGAGTCTCAAGTGGGTCAAGACCAACAACCGCTTCATAGGCCGGCTACTGGACGGCCAGCCCCTGGTGCTTGTGAACCACGGCAAACTGAACATCGCGAATTGCCGCCGCGCCGGCCTCTCCGCGCACGACCTCTCCTTCAAGCTCCGCGCAGCGGGCTACTATTACTGGGAGGATTTGCAGCGCGTTGTCGTTGAGCAGGACGGCAAGCTCTTAATCATCCCTTACGGCGAAGAAAATCCGAAATATCCGCTGGTCACCGACGGGCAGATTCAGACGGATATTCTGGAAATCATCGGCAAGGACGATGCCTGGCTCACGGAGGCCCTTGCCAATATGGGCTACCGCGATCTGAGCCGCATCTTTCTCGTCGAATACCGCGACGGAAAACTCCTGGTTTCCGCATTCTAAGCTTGTGCTATGGGCCCGAATATGGTACAATTTATGCCTATTCGGGGATGTACCGGTTTCGACAGGGACCGTGCAGCCGGTGAAGCTATCCGCATGCGGTGCGTTAAACGGCAAACTTAAATACAAACGCTAACGAAAATTTAGCATACGCAGCCTAAGGGCTTGCCGTCCGACCTGAAGCACTCACACTCCGGGACCCGGGCGTCGACATTGTGAGAAACGACTTGCGTTAAGCTTTGCGCGCAAGGGCGTAACATGAAGCTACTGAAACCGCGAGGGCGTCCGCTCCCGCGCGGCAGAGGGAATGTCAAAGAGCTGACTATGATAGTAGAAGAACGGGGAATCGGTTTTTGGACACGGGTTCGACTCCCGTCATCTCCAGTCAAGTATTCACATCCGAACTCGGTGTTTTTCGTGAAGCACTGTTTCGGATTCGTGTTCACAACAAAGAGCGCGGATCTACGCCGGAAACGGTGCGGATGCGCGCTCTTTTTATAACAGACTCGAGAAAGGAGCGCTTTATGCCCGAGAAGCTAAATCTGTCTTTCGATTTTGACGCGGGTGCAAATAAGAACACCGAAAAAATCTGTGAAGATCTGTTCTACACCGAGCGCAATATGGCACACTTGCGCCGCGGCATCACTGCCCTAAATGCAGGGAAAGGTAAAGAGCACGAAGTGTTAGCGGCTGAGGACAACGGCGCTATTCCGAATGAAGACCGCCCCCGGCGATAAGGAGGATTTAAAATGGAACTGCTGCTTGTATCCTATCTTGCCGGAACAAAAACAATCACGGCGAACTATCTTTCCAAACTGTCTTCCAAGACAATTACGTTTATTCCCACAGCCGGAAATGTGGAGCCCTATACCGGTTTTATTGACGAGGGGATTGCGATGCTGGAGGACTTAGGCTATCAGCTGCAGATGCTCGATATCTCCAAATTCGAAGAACCTGTGCTGATACAGGAACTGGAGAGCGCAGCCTGTGTCTGCATATCCGGCGGCAATACCTTTTATCTCTTGCAGGAGTTAAAAAAGAAGCATCTCACAGAGCTTCTCGCGCGCCGCATCCGGGAGGGCATGTTCTATATCGGCGAATCCGCAGGCGCAATCATCGCCGCACCCAATATTGAATACAATCAAATTATGGACGACAAAACCCTTGCGCCCGACCTCACGGATTATTCGGCCCTGTCTGTATTTGACCACTCCGTTCTTCCGCATTTGGGAGAATTTCCCTTCGAGACAAGCTCCCGTGAAACCCTGGAACGCTACCGAAATTCATTGAAGCTGATTCCGCTCAACAATCACGAGGCAGTCTTGGTAAACGATCGGGGGTATACCATACTGCGCGAAACAAGCCCTGAAGGGAAAGCTCTATGACGCCGTTAGAACTCATGCAATCTATGCAGCCCTATCACAACAGCTACGAAGGCACACCTGCTCATCTGCAGGACAAGGCAAAACAGCTTTGCTGGGAATACAATCAGACTTCGCCCCGGGCGTGTGAAAAGTCCTCTTCTTACCAACGGCATCTGGTAAAAAGGGGACTTTTTAAGCACGATTCTTTACAGATTATGGCGAATCGTCTCATGGCTTCCGGAGAAAGTCTACACAAGGTCGAAAACACGCCAACTCTTCCGCAGTTAGCTCCCGACACGTTTCATCCGGCGTCAACGGCCGCTCTTCTAGTGCTTTCAACATATCCTTCTGCTTTTTGGTCAGAGGTTTCTTTATGTCAATCTCTCTTTGAATCATGGTAGGCTCTCCTTTCTTCATTTGTCGCTTTTCTCACCTATTATACTTCCCTGTAGTTTACCCTTAAATTCTAGCCGGCGCAAATTACAAAGAAGAGGACAGCCCCTGTGCTGTCCTCTTCTTTCACTGAAATACTCGATACGCAAGCCAAGCCCAGAGTAAGAGGGCAAGCGGCACAAGTATGCGAAACTTCCACTTTTGCGTCTTGTGACGAAAGAAATTCATGCCAAAGAACGCCCCCGGCGCGCCGCCGAGAAAGGCGCTGAGTAAGAGCGTGCGCTCCGAAATGCGCCAGGTATGACGGCGGGACTTTTCTTTGTCAAAACCGAAGAGCAAAAAGCTCATGAGACTCAGTGCAGCCACCCAGAGCAGAAAAATGCTCTGTTCCGTGTTCAAGTGCATGCCTCTCTCCTCCTGTCCTCTGCTTCTCTCCTGTTATACCGACTTCCTGCGTCTTCTATCTCCCGGCTCTATTCTTTCCCGTTCGTCAGAGCCCTGCGTATGCTGTCCGGAATCAAACTTCCTCGTAAGTCCCGGGTTCCCGGGCAAAGAAATAGTTTGTCTCGGTAGAAAGTTCGTCCCGGAAGGCATAGCCGCTACGCGAAAAGTGCTTCAACTGCTCCGGTCCCTCCGCGCCTATCTCCGCGAGATAGCGAACCATCTCCCCGCGCGCCATCTTGGCATAGACACCCTTCTGGACTACTTTGCCGCCCAGAAGTTCTCCGAACACGCAGGTAATAAAGCGATCCTCCGGCTGTAAATACGCCTCGATTGCCTTCGAATACTCCTTCGAGGCGAGGTTGATGATGACACCGCTCTCATCCCGCACGGCGCGGTACAGCTTATCGCCCCAGAAGGCGTAGAGGTTCTTGTGACCTGCGACGGCGGCCTTTGCCTGCATTTCCAGGCGATAGGGCAGCACGGCGTCCATCGGCCGCAACACGCCGTAAAAGCCGGACAGAATGCAGAGTCTCTCCTCCAGATAGGTGAGTGCCGCGTCTTCGAGCACTTCCGGCGCCATGTATTGGTACTGAATGCCCTCGTAGGCAAGAAGCGCGGGTGTGTCCGCCTCCCGAAGCATCATCTCCGCGAGGCGGGCAACATTTTCCGCGGTCAGCTTGTCATTGCAACCCCAGAGCGCCTTCAACTCCGGATACGAGCGCGCCCTGAGCCAGGTGAGCAATTCCTCGGTCTCCGAAAGATATTGCGGCAGATGTCGGGGCGCTATACTGTCTCGCTGCACGCGCATCTTTTTCGCCGGGGAGATGAGTATCTTCATGCGAGTTCTCCGAGCATATCCGCCGGATTTTCGGCGGGTTTCACCTTTTCAAAGCCTTTCACGATGATGCCCTGCTCGTCAATCAGATAGGTAGTCCGGACAACACCCATCGAGACCTTGCCGTACATCTTCTTTTCTTTCCAGACATCGTAGGCCTGAATTACCGTCTTTTCGGGATCCGAGAGCAACACAAACGGCAGTCCGTACTTTTCCTCAAACTTCTTGTGCGAGGCAACGCTGTCCTTGCTGATGCCGAGCACTGCTGCACCCTTCTCGCGAAACTGCGGGTAGAGCTGCGCAAACGCGCAGGCCTGCTTCGTGCAGCCGGCCGTCATATCCTTCGGGTAAAAATAGAGGATGACCTTCTGTCCCCTGTAGTCCGAGAGCTTGCGCAGCTCTCCGTTCTGATCCGGCAGTGTAAAATCGGGTGCTTTGGTTCCGTTTGCTAACATTTCATTCTCCTTTCCATGCCTCCACAATTTCAGCAAACAGTTCTTTAGGTTCTACTTCCAGTGCCGTTGCGAATTTAAATAGTAACTCAATACTTATCAAGTTTTTTCCATTTTCGATATTGATTAAATGGCGTTCTGAAATCCAATCTTCACCTCCAAAGTAATTGATCGAGATCCATTCAATGAACCGCTGACGATTTTTTCCAACATTATTACTTAAACCTTCTCTCTTCCTCCTTAACAGCTCTCCTACTCGGATTAGTCGCTCATCATATTTCTCTCTCCGTGTCTTATCTCTTCTAGTTGTCATACACACCCTAAAAATATGAACCATGGTTCATTGTTTTAACTCAGCTGCGATGCTATGGTATAACTACCAGCTGGTAACCACTTAAACGGCAACAAAACTGCCATGATTATGTTATCGATTTCCTAAGAAGAGATCAAGATCCAGAAAGGAGAAAAAATGGATCCAAAACAGAACAAATTTCAGTTTTCAGTTGAAGCAATTAGAACGCTGTCATCCCCCTACTCTACAGACAACGATAGCGAGACTATATACTACTTACTCGTCGATATGGCTAAGTTACCTGGAAATCTTCCGTGTGACGTTAATCCACGTGAGCCCAAAATGACTACCAATGTCGCGAAACGCTTGCTTAAAGCGGTTACAGAGCCGGAAACCGACTTCTATATCAACAATCGTGGTATTGTAATTGCCGCCAAGTCTCTTAAGTTTAACAGCAATGATTCCACAGTTACTATTGACCTCGGAAATCAAAGCGACGAAAACGATCGCTATAGCTATGGAATACTGGACGGCGGACATACCTATCGCGCAATAATAACTCAACGCGAACAGATTCCTTCCAACATCAAGAAGTTTGTACGTTTGGAAGTCATAACTAATGTACAGAATATTACACGGCTCTCAGATGCGCGTAACACCTCTGTACAAGTCTCCGATATTGCCCTCTTCAATCTTGATGACAACTTTGCGGATGTACAAGCTGCAATCGCAAAAGAACCTTATCATGATAAAATTGCATACAAGGACAATGCTCCGGAACCCATTCACATTTCTGAATTGATTCGGCTCATGTATGCCTTCGATATTGACAAATATCCTGATGACAAGGCCGCTCCCATTCAGAGTTATTCCGGAGTCGCACAGGTATTCAAGCATTATCAGTCTGCGTACGATAGTCCGTTTTATAAAGCCTTGACTAAGGAGCTTCCTACGTTAGTCCGCCTTTATGACACAATTGAGGCTACTCTCCCGGAGAAATATACGACTTACAAAAAGCAGTCGTCAGGCGTCCAAAACCCTCGTTTTGGTAGTGTCCGCGGCATTATCCCTAAGGACAATAGTTCCACCAAGTTCTTATCTACCAAAACCAACTATTTAATCTCCAACGGTTATATCTTCCCAATTTTCGGTGCATTTCGTAGTCTGCTTCGTTATTATGAGGAGACCAATGAGAAGACCGGTGAGAAGACCGGTAGAGTCAGCTGGATTTTTGATCCCATCAGTATTTGGAATACCGTCGGGGATTCTCTTGCACAAAACACCTTTGAGACTAATGCAAATCCGCAACTGGCCGGAAAGGACAGACAACTCTGGCTTACCAACTACCGTATTGTAGAAACTCAGAGTCTACGCCAGCAGCTCGGAAGATAATAATTTTGCTTTTTTGTTCCCTGCAAAAAGAAAGAGGCAGCCCTCGGGCTGCCTCTTCCTTGCTTTCCGGCTAAGCGGACAAAATTCCTTCCTTGCTCATCGGAATACCTCCGTTTTGCCTGGTAAACTTGTCAACCGCCTTTTCCCTATTCCGGTCAAATCCGGCAAGCGTTTTCCTCTGTCAGCACTTCAAGCTTTTCAGGTACTCCTTCTCCGCTGCCGTAATGCGGTAACTCTCCCGCGCCTTCTGTATCGCCTTATTGTGTGTCCACCGCGCAAGCCGCTTGTTTTCCAGATAGGGGATTGTTGCCTCCCACTGCTTGGCGAGCGCCGTCGCAAAGAACCAGGCGAGCATCATGTTTACATAATATTCCTCGGATTGCACCGCCGCCGGAATTTCCAAATATGCCGCATCAAAATCCGCATCCAGAAAATGCTGCATCAGCATCTCGATTCCGAAGCGGCAGGTATAGGTCTTTTCCGATTTTACCCAGATACGGATGCGCTGTAACAGCTCCTCTTTGTGCTTTGCAAAGACCTTGGGCGAAAAAATATCGCAGACCGCCCAGTTGTCTATGAGGGGCAGAAAGGCTTCTGTCTCCTCGAGGCAGCGCGCAAAGTCCTTCTCCTCTGCAATAAGGAGGGCGTGGAGCAGGTCTTCGTCATAATAGCCGTGCGGCAAAGCCCGCAAAAACTGCCGGTGTTCCGGGTCTTTATAATACCGTTTCGCAAGCTTTCTGAGTTCCGGCACCCGGACGCCGATGACGCGCTCCGCGGGAACGCCCGGTATTAACTTTTGTTGAAATGCCGCATATTCCTCGTCCCGAAGCGCAAAGAGTTCTTCTCGGATATTCATAGCTTTCCCTCCATAGGTATGCCTCTCTCACTCCCGTCACTTCTCATCCGCCTTAAGCACCATACGCACAATTCCGTAAACACCCGCATAGAGGATGCCCGCCACCGCCCAAATAATCCAGGACTCCTCCCAGTCCTGCCTCCAAGTGCTCCAGCCGATATAGATTGCGGTTGTGAGGCACCAGTACGCGGCGACAAAGGCTCCCATCTTTGCCTGTATGCGCTTTTTATTCTTGGCGTAATCCCCCGCCTGGAGTATGGTGTCGTAACTCTCTTTGACCGTGCTCACGCGAACAATCAGGTTTGCCCCCAGCGCAACCAGCGCGAGCAAGAGATCCACACAGAGAATCAAAACCAAGTCGCTTGACTCCATAACGCCCGCAACGAGGAGCGGAATCACCGCCACAATGCAGATTACGGTGCCGCTGGCAACTCCCAGCGAATAGCGACTCTCGTAATCCCGCTTCTTCTCCTTCACCATGCCGCTCACACCGTATTCGGTTTCAAATGACTCCCGCTCCAAGTACTCAAAACGGCTCAATTTATTCCGATCTATGATCTGAATGAATACGCCTACCGCCGTGAGGAGCAGCAGAACCGCCAAACCGACTGCCATCGCCGGACCTTCCGCCAAGTTGTAGTCCGGACTTTCGGTGATTCCGACAAGCAGAAGCAATGCGACCGGACTTAAGATGAACAAGCTGACCGTATTCGCGAGTCGGGGCGCTGTCTCCCGCTTTGCGTCCAAAAACGCATTGGCCTCCTCCATGCTCACCCGACGCAGCGGACTGTCTGCCTCGCTCCCGAATGTTTCGACCACGTCCCGGTTTTCCTTCTCCAGCTCATCCTTCAGAAGGTAATCCGTGCTCACGCCGAAGAGCTCGGCCATCTGAATGACCTTTTTGAGATCCGGCACCGAACCCGCGCTCTCCCATTTGGAGACCGACTGCCTCGACACACCGAGCTGTTCGGCCAGTTCCTCCTGGGACCACCCGTTCTTCTTTCTCTCGTCTATAATCTTATCCGCCAAAATCATGTCTGTTCTCCTTCCGTTTTTGATAGCTCAAGCATGCCATTTTGCGCGCTTGCAGGCTACCAAAGCGGCTTGTCAATTTGTCAAACGGGGGTTGCGTTTCGCTTGCAGCGTGAGTTGACGTCACACCTTCTTCCCGATTCTCTGTTCCGCCGAATGAAGCTGCGATAAAACGACAGACGACGGCTCATGGGAGCGGTCGCTCACTTTTCGTTTTCGAGGAGTTCCGCAATTTTCTCATACGTATTTCCGTTTCGTATGGTGATTTCCCTGTAGAACGCTTGCTTCATCAGCTTTTTATGATAAATCGTTTTCAGGTACTCCGCCTCATCGTATTTGCCCCAGAATACCGCGTGCCGCCCCAGGTGCACAACTTCGTTGTACAGAGCGGCTTCTTCGACAAAGTTCCGTATCTTATCCGCGTCCGTACCGCAGGAGTAGAACAAAACATCTCTTCTCGCCATCTCCCCGTGCCACCATGCGGGCAAGGCTTCCCGCTCTTCCAAGTATTCCTCTTTTGTGAGCAGGGCAAAGGGGATAGAAAAATCATAGTTTGTTTCCAACAGCGCTCTGATTTTCGAGATGCAACTCTCTTTCGCTTCCTCACTGCCGAAAAAGAGATTCCCGCTGTTAATGTAAGAGCCCACCTCTTCAAACCCGGCGTCCGTGAGCAAGGTGCTTAATTCACGCATCACCACTTTGTTCTTGCCGCCTACATTGACACCGCGCAGTAAAAGAATGTATCGCAAGGAAAGACCCTCCCGGAAATCGGCTTCTGTTTTCGCTGACTTAATACGGTTATAGCATACTTTGATTTCGCTTGATACCTTTCGTCAGCGCTCCATCTCCTGCGGCTCCTTCCACTTCTTAGCCCAAAAAGGAAAAAGCCCCTTTTACCGCGCTCGGTAAAGGGGACTTTTTCCTATCAAACTTATTCTTTGTCCTTGTTCAGAATGTTCTTGACACCGTCAAGCGTTCCTTCCACTGCATCCTTCACATTTCCGGCAACTTCCTTTGCCTTGGCGGATGCCTTCTCCGCCGCTTCTTCCGCTGCCTTCTTGGCATCTTCCGCGACTTCCTTTGCCTTCGCGGTCGCCTGCTCCGCAGCGCCTTCCTTCTCTGCCTTTACATCGCCGGAAATCTTACCGACGCCTTCTTTGACAGCACCCTTCAGCTGATCGATCTTATCTTCAAGAGACATAGAAATTCCTCCTTTCGTGTTGCCTTCGGTTTCTCGTTTATTTCTACAGGGCCCCAGCCTACCTGCATTGTACCCCGACTCAGCAAAATAAGCAATCGAACGCTCGTCTTGCATTTGCTATGTACTTGATATGTTTTTTCCGGCGTGTACAATAATGGTATCAAAACATGAGGAGGTTTTCGGAAATGAAACGCTATTCGTATCAAACACGCGGTGTCTGCGCAAAACAAATCAGCTTCGAACTCAAAGACAAGCGACTGCACAACGTCGTCTTCCACGGCGGATGTCCCGGCAATACCTCTGCCATCAGCAGACTGCTTGAGGGCAGGGATGCGGCCGAGGCGGTGTCTCTCCTCAGAGGAAATGATTGCGACGGCCGCGGGACCTCTTGCGCCGATCAGTTGGCAATCGCCGTGGAAGATGCCTTAAAGCAAGCGGACTCGATTGCTCCTTCGATGTAAGCCGCGCTTACTGTCTCTTATATCCGGTAATCATCGTCATGACAAAACAGAATACCGTTGCCCATGCGAAAAACTTGTGTGACTTCATATAGCCATACCTTCCTTTCTCTTTGTGCTTTACGACTGTATAAGTCAATCTTACCTTGAATCGATAGGAAATGCCAGTGCCGAAAGAGCACCGGCATTTTTTTCAGGTTCTTTTCAGTAGTCCTGTACCATTTATGCCTTCATCAATACCACAATCGTATCCGCAATTTCAGCCAACACTCTCCCGATTGTTTCTTGAAAAGCCTGCCTGTCATACAGCTCTTTGTATGCGTTATTGCAACTCCTGAAATCAATATCCTCCGCCATAAATCTCTGCCAATACCAGTATTTACTTTTGCTGCCATCACACGCAACCGGCATTAGATGGTCACGCACATACTTTTCTATAACGCCATCGCGACTCTCCGGATTCGAGTTCTTTTTTATGATTGGATTCCAGGGGGCAATACCAAAATAAAGCTGGCTTCCAATTTCAAAGCGTAGTACGATTTTAGCCCCTATCTCGGGACTGGCTGAAGGCACATTATAATTCAGACTTGGCCAGGTAAATGAATTCTTTTCGTAATAACGGATTGCCTCATCCCTGTATTCTTCATGAACAAGGTGCTTTGAATAGCCAAGTTTATCCATATGATTCTTGATGGCATCAAAGATTTCAATCATTTTTTCTGCCTTTACAGCCGCAAGAACATTCGCGATTTTTTCCGCTGCTTCGAAATTACCTCTTGAGGATGAAACTTGATTCATAACTTCCATCTCCACTTTCCCCTCCTCCTTTCCTGCCAGCTGTTTCAATATCTCCCGAAACTGCCTCAAAATCTCTCTGACAGGATAGATCTGTTCCAACGCATCCGCCTTGATACAGGTCGTCAGCCAATCAATTATTTCTTCAGCAAACGAAATGCACTGAATCTGCGTGTCTTTCAATCCGTTTTTACTGCTGTACGAAGGCTCATGTCCATCCAGGGTAAGGTAATAGATGACAACATCCGGATCATACCTGACAGCGAAGTTATAATAATCAAAGCATTGACGTTCCTGGTCTGCCGCATAAACTTTTGCCTCAATCGGAAGCATATATTTTCCTATCCTGATTAAAAGATCGATGCGCCGATCATTCTTGATGAGTACCTCTCCCGAAACCGTAGCCTTGTCATAGTCCTCGGATGTAATTTGCCGAGTCTTTGCCCATCCTAAAGTCTCCAAAAACAGCCGGAGAAAAACACTGCCTTGCCCATGGCTTCCCTTGGGATCCAACAATTCGCGAATCAAACGGCATATTTTCACTTCATCACTCAGAATTCGCTGTACTCGGAAAATATTGAATTCTCTCCCCTGTTGAAACCGCTTCGCCCTATCAGAAGCAATCAATCTACGGACATCATTCAACAGCTGATCGATGTGTTTGTCCTCATTTTGTTCCGTAGCTTCCATATTCACTCACTCCTTGTGCTTCTGATATTATGCCTGCGACTATCTTTGCAAACTTGTTTCTCTGGCTCTCCGCCTCCGACGGCTCCACACAGGGGCCGTATCATAGTGCCGGGTAAAACATGACGCTTGCATTCATTGTCCGCCAAACGGTTCTCCATTTGTCCTACTCACCATAAAATTTTATCGTTAGCTTCTGAAAGTCGCAATGCGCAGTATGATAATTCCGTCTCGAAATTGTTAGTTTGAAAAGTTATCACATGTAAATCATAGATGAAAAAGCCAATTTGTGTTACATTTACGGTAGTCTTTTTGAATACATCTCATATCATCGAATCGGTTACAGCCCTTGGCACGACCGGGAGGACGCGAATGATTTACTGTGTTGATCAACTGACAAAGTCATTTGGGAATCATACCGCACTCAGGAATCTGTGTGTTGAGATAAGCGAACCCGGAATTTACGGGATTTTGGGGCCGAACGGTGCCGGAAAAAGCACTTTTATCAAACTGATGTTAAAGATATTAACGCCAAGCTCTGGGAACATCTACTATAATGGCAAAAACATCGAGCACGCCGGAAACGATTACTTTAGGACTATCGGTGCCGTCCTTGAAGGAAATCGAAATTTGTATTGGTATATGTCTGCCAAGGAGAATTTGCGTTATTACGGACGCTTAATGGGGCTGGACGACACTGTCATTCGAAACCGGACAGAGGAATTGCTCTCTGTTATGGATTTACAGGGGCACGAGAATAAAAAAGTGGGCTATTGCTCTAGAGGAATGCAACAAAAAGTCGCCTTGATGACGGCGCTCATTCATTCTCCTAAAATTCTGTTTCTGGATGAGCCCACCTTAGGCCTGGATTTAACAACGAAGTTGAGTGTTATTTCCGAAATCCGAAGGATGTCAGAACAGGGCACGACTGTATTTCTGACGACTCACCAGATTGATGTATTGGAGCGCCTTACAAATAAACTCCTCATCTTAGAAAACGGCGTTGCCACGTATCAGGGTAGCATCGATGCTCTCGTAAATGCGCACAAGGGGCAAGAACGTACGGAATACACCCTGGCCTATACGAAAGAAGCCGTTGAGGTGCTCGCATCTCTTATTCCCTCGGAAGCAATCCGTATCCATGAAGAAAAAGGGCAAATTCACTTGAACCTTTCCGAGTCCGAGGAGGCTTTTGCGTACTCTCTTGTACAACTATGCGCAGAGAACCATATAAGAATCCTAGCTGTCACACCTGAAACGCCGACCTTGGAAGAAGTTCTCATTGCTTTTTGGAGGAATCATCATGGCTAAGATAAGGCGTTGCTTTACCGCTGAGTTGCGAAAGTACTATCTGGAAGCGAAATGCTATTATCCGGATCACATCGTCAACTTATTCGTGCTGTTTATCATGTTCATCGGTTTCTTCAAACTGTTCTCAAACTCTGCCGAACGCCCCAACTCTACATATTACATAGGCTTCGTGTATTGGTTTTACGCCAACGGCATCATCGGTGAATCTTCCATGGCCATTTCCTCCGAAAAGCAGAGCGGAACGTTTGAACAGTTGCTGATAAAGCCCACCGGTCTCTCCGGTATTTTATTTTGCAGAGCAGTCTGCTGGTTGCTGTTTCAGTCCGTCGAAATCATTTTGGTCATGTCAGCGATTCATGTGATATTTTCTATCCCCATGTCTTTTTCATGGATGGTTCTCCCCGTGTTCGCGATTACCATGTTGGGGCTCATAGGAATATCCTATTTCCTTTCGGCCTTGACACTGATTTTTACCAAAACCGCTTCGTTCATAGCCATTGCAGGCTATTTACTCTTGTTCTTTTCGGGAGTGGTCGATGGGCGCAACATTCAAAGCTTTGCCCATTATGTTATGCCGCTTTCACAGGGCATTTATATTTCACGCAGCATCATCGAAGGGAACATGGTTTCTGTTTTTGATGTCGGGCTACTCGTACTTAATTCGCTCGCCTATCTTTTCACCGGGCTATCGGCATTTCACTTTGTGATGAGACACGGCAGAAAAAAAGGTATCAGCATGGAATACTAAAAAAGAGAGCTATGCCGCTACAGCTAACACTGCCCGGCATAGCTCATTCTGTTTTTGGAGCCGAATTGCCCCTTCACAAATCAATCTCCAGCTTCTGCGATCTCGAGATTTCAACGACAAGGTTACTCCCAACAATCAGCATAGTTCCGGCCTCACATTGTACATGCAGACACTGCCGATACTGATAAAATTGTGCCGCTGCAAAGCGCTCAGGGTACACCTGTCAATTTTCCGTTTTTATGTCGGACGACTTAAAATAATCCTCTCGCCTATCTTTTCACCGATGTATCCGACAGACAGACTACAAAACTATTTTCCGAAATCGTCTGTCATTTCTCGCTCTTATGACCCGAACAATTTGCTCATATAGCAGTTCCGTGGGCCACCGATGTGCGAGGTCATGAATAACATTCATGCGTAAGCGAATCATCGGTATATGAGAGTCTGATATACCGGTAAACATCCTCCATGACTCGTCCAGATAGCCAACTTCGTCATGCATATCTTCGCGATCCCGATACGGCTCAAACAATTCGGCTCTGAGAAACGGGAGTAAGGACTGCATTTCTGTCTCATCTAAAACAAGTCCGATGCTGTGCTTCAGTTCCTGCTTTTCACCAAAGGCCTGATAGGATAGTTCTCTTTGCGGCACATTCAATAAAATCCGTGCGCTTACTCGACCGTAGAACCGACCCATATCAACTTGTACTTTAGAAAAAATAGGCATGTCCATCATCAGCATCCTTTCAGGGTAAAGGCCTTCCGTAAGGTCTTTTTGCTCTCTTCTTTTTTTCTCCTTGAAAAGTCGACCGATACTACTACTTCTGTGCTTTCTCCTTCCGGAAAATGCATTCGAATTCGGGTTCCTTATGCATTGAAATCAACCAACTTCTAAAGAATCATTTTTCTGCAAACAATACAATAATACTCTATATCAAAAATGATAAATTCTGAGTCCTCCGACTTATAGCAGCAAAAATCCGAAATCCAATCTATTTCCGGTTCTATGTTTATTTTTATCCAGAAAATATTTTCAAACTGGAAAATTGCAAGAAGATTATTATACTGAAGTTTCAGTATGGTTGTAGTGGTACAGTGATTTTGAATACCTCTGTCTGATAGATTATAAAGTCGGCAGAGGAGAAAATACATAACTTGAATATCAGACGGTCAATTACGCCTCAATCCGTTTGTCGCCTGTGATACTGCTTATATAATCGTCAATATCCTGCACGATGCAATAATCTCCCATTGTATGCAGTGATTCAAAATATTTTTTGATATACCCATAGATGCCGTACTCTTCAAAGGTCTTTGCCACCTCCGCACCGGAAAGCCCTTTGAAATGACGGTACCGTTCCATGCAATAAATCAAAAACTTGGATTCTTTGCTCATCTCTCACGCCTCCTCCGGGTAATCATAGGAGCCTGTCAGAAGTTCATCTTGATACATGGTGTACAGCGTCATCGGGCTGTAATGCCACAATTTTGATGTTTCATCCGCAAGCTCCTGATAGAGCTTGGACTGATAAAAGCGGGAAATCACTTTCTCATCGTCCACATTGCTGTTTTTTGTAATCTGTTCAATAATGGGCGGCACAATGATTGCAAGCAATGCACTGAACTGATCTTCGTTCATACAAGCTCTCTCCCTTCAAAATGCAGGTATTGCAGAGACTTCTCAGTTGCAAACACCAGCTGGTTGAATCATTTCCGAACCTTGAGCGCCGCCAGTGTTTGTTCCTTATCCAACACTCCGGTCATATACAGAGTAATGGTGCGGTACACATCATCATTTGCCACAGCACCATAAATCAGATCATGCTGCTTTCCCTGATAGCTTCCCTGACGGTTCTCAGCTACAAAATCCAGCCATGCTGCATCAGGGCTCTCAAAGCGCAGCAAACTGCACTCATCGAAAGCCACTGCTTCCTCTACAAAATAAATATTCAGCGTAGCAACTCCTGTTTTGCGACGGTCAGTAACCTTTTGAGCGAAGTTCACTGCCTGATCACGGTTGGTAGTGGTATAGAATCCAAAACCGAAGTCCAGATAGCGATTTTGCCGGATAAGTTTCGGCTGTTCTACGATAACATTGCTTCCGTAGTACAAAATCATTGCAAACGTCTCCTGTTCCTCTTAGTTCTGTTCCTTCACCAGCTTGTCTGCCGCCTCGATGTCGGAGCTCATCAAGGCGTGATGCGCACAAGCACAATCACGCATTTTTCTCCTCTGCTGACATTATAATCTATCAGGCAGAGATATTACAAATTCACTGTGCCACAACAAACTTCGATCTTGCTTACGCACCTTCTTTACAAGCCAAAAAGCGTGCCCGATTCTCCCCTCCTCGTTACCGCCATTCTCCCGCACAAAAAGAGAGATATGCTTCCTCAGATTGCTCTGAATCGGCATACCTCTCTCTATATTCATTCTCGATTGTTTAGTACAGCTTCGCGCCCGCCGGGATGTGGTTGTCCACCATGAGAAGATGAAGCTCTTCCTCCCCGTTGCGCTCGTTGACGGCAGAGAGCAACATGCCGCAGGACTCAATGCCCATCATGGGGCGCGGCGGCAGGTTCGTGATTGCAATCAGGGTCTTTCCGATTAGTTCTTCCGGCTCGTAGTAGGCGTGAATTCCGCTTAAAATCGTGCGATCTGTGCCCGTTCCGTCGTCTAAGGTAAACTGCAGGAGCTTCTTCGACTTCGGCACAGCCTTGCAGTCCTTTACCTTGACCGCGCGGAAATCGCTCTTCGAGAAGGTTTCGAAATCCACCTGATCTTCGAACAGGGGCTCAATCTTAACCCCGCTGAAATCAATCTTCTCATTCGGGGTAAAGAAGCCGCCTGCCTCTTCCGCCTTGCCTTCGCTCTCTCCATGTGCTTCTCTATTCTCGGCCTTCATGGTCGGGAGTCCATTTCAAATAATTTTTTGATGATCTGTTTCCACTTGTTATCGCAGGTTTCGTCCCAGTGCTGCCTGAAATCGCCTGTCTGTCACCATGGTTTATCGTTTACTTCATGCCATGTGCCTGTTGTGAAAATGTTGTACATCGAGTCAATTGTTACAGAGTGTTATGCTTCCCAGTTCTGCCTCCTGCCAGAATCAATCACCACATCTGCGGGCAAATCATCTGGCGGAATCGTCCTGGCGCGGCATTCTGCCAAAGACACATTCCTATTCCGTATTGCGCCTTGTGACGATTTGCTCTCCTTCATTTCTGATTATACGAGGCTGAACGGGAAATACCGAATACTTTCGTGTCAGAATTCCTGACATTGAAGGATTCCTTGATCTACTGCCTGGAAACAAGTTCATCCATCATTGCAACGACGGCATCACAAGTCTCTTCAAATTCAATCCCTGCGGCGTAGTCAAAATCCTTTCTGTAATTGTCCCACTGTCGTTTCATAACATCACTACTCTTCACAGTCCTCATGATTTCTGCATATTGCATCATAAGCTCTGAAGATCCCCTCTTGGCTGTTGTTGCTGACAAGGCTGCTTTAAGACTATCTACGTCAATATTCTCCGCCTGCAATTTGCTTAGAATATAAATGTCGTAATAATCTCTCGGTCTGGTATTCTGATTGCCTCTTGACACAACCGTTTCCAGCTTTTCAGCCAGAATTGTCGACAAATTATATGCCAGAACACGAATGCTGCGATCTTCCATCATCAGCTTATAGGAATACTCTATCTCCCGCGGTGTAATCTTATCTCCAGTCGTAATATCCAGTTTCAGCGGAACCGCCATCTTCTCATAATCAGCAGTCAATGCAACACGATAACCAGTGTACTCATCGCCTTCCCGGATTTCTCTAACACTTTTCAAGCAAAAATGAATAGCATCTTCTACAGGGACAGCAATAATGTCTTCCACCATTTTTCGTATTGCTTCTTCATTTACCGGATACCCTTTTATTGTCGCATCCATGTCCATCGTTGCTCTTGAATCAAGTCCGACCATAGACGCAATCAAAAATCCTCCTTTGATGATATAGTTGTCATGATATCTGGATAAGGAAACTCTTTCCAAAAAACGTTCCAACATATAGTTCTGAAGAACAAGTGCCGCAGAAATATTTTTATTCTTCGCAATGTTTTTTATGATTGCCTTCAACTGCATAGCGCTTTTCACAGCAACACCTCCAGATAAGATCTTAGTTTTTCTTCTACATGCAATATCGCAGCATATTCGGACAAAAGAGGAATATTTTTCTCCTTGCCTGACATATACCGCTTGTAAGCATCTGTTATCACCTGGACATCAGTATGATTTTTAGGATTTAAAACATCACACAATGTCCGCTCAGCTGAATAGGCTTTCACCTTATGGCCACTTGGTGTGAATAGATCTGTTACTCCTAAACCATATAGCGACTCCTTCATACCTTTGCATAGGATACCTTCCCGTTTTGGATTTGTCAGATTGTAAGTGGACGGAAAAAACATATGAAAATTCGCAGGAGTCCTGTCTGTGAGATCACATAAAAACAATGCTGTATCAAGAGAATAAATACCTCTCTTGTAGCGGCACTGAATATTTACAAACTCATCCTCCCAAACTTCCGGTAAAGTATAGACGCCACGTGCGACACGTTCAAGGATTCCTCTATCAGACAAATATTTAAGACTTCCTCTTGGAAGTCCGGCATTGGCAATCATGGCAGTAGTGATCACACCATTATTGTCTTTCGCAAGTTTCAGAATCTGTTGTGAAGGGATCATGTAGCCACCGCCTTTATTTATTTTCTTGCTTGTAATTGTACCAGTTGTAAGCAAGAATGTAAATTTCATTTTTACATTTTGACCTAAATAAAGAAATCCATCGAACGGACGAGGACACCTATCATCGAAGCAACCATACATTCATATCCATGAGTTTTGCCGCCTCGACCAGGCGCTTTGTGAGCTGTATGTCCTCCCGGCTCGGCTCGTTATCGCCGGAGGGATGATTGTGCATCAGCATGATGTTGCTGCAGTTCGAGAGGATACCGCTCTTCAAAATGTTCTGGATCGGCGCAAGTGACTGATTGATGCTGCCTATGGAGACGATGTTAAAGTTCACGGGCTTTAAGTGATTGTCCATATTGACAACGCATACCCACTCCCGGTCAAGCTCCTTCAGCACATCCCGCATAACTGCCGCTGCGCCTTCCGGGCTTGTAAGCGGTATCTGGCTGTCTCCTTCTTCCGCGGCAGCAGGTGCCCTCCTTTCCCCTTCTACCTCAATTTCCATGTGGATCTGTACATCCTCTCCGCATTCGCCAAGATATCGGATCAGATCCTCAATTGTCGTAAAAACAAGTTCTTCCTTATCCATTGCTGCCTCCCTTTGGGTCTGCTTTTCCCGCATTCTTATGTGGCTCCGCTGCTCCCAACATTTTCAGTTTCTCTATCACGGATCCGCGGGTGTGGTTCCTGTCCGCCGGAATCTGCGAAAGATTGCCGCGTTCCATCAGCACAGTCATTTGTTCGTCATAGTGCAGATATCTTAATCGCCTTGCCATTTGTTCTCCTCCTCGTGGCATAAAAAATGACCGATGCCTTTCCTATCGAAAAGCAATCGGTTGACTAACAACTGGTGGCTGGAAATGAATTTTGCAAAAATTATTGACACTATCCAATCGGTCTGTGGACGTTGGCTTCTGTTCTGCCAACTACTTCTGTTGTGGTTCCTTGTCGGAATTTCGGCAAAAAAATACCGGAAACGCTGTAAGAGCGAATCCGGTGAATGGTGGATATTTAATTGCATACAAAGCTGGGATTTCTCTTTACCTTATCCTTTATTTGGTTTCCGTTTTCATCAATTTCTCCTTCAATCCATACCATAATACCAAATTTACAAAAAGGGCATACAGTCGCTTCTTTGTAAACCTCTTGTTTGCAACGTGGGCAAATAACATATCCTTCATTCTTTACTTTATCCACTTACTTCTCTCCTCCGCCAAATTTAAAAATTTGCAACTCTTTGCTATTCATTTTCTGGTCCGCTCTTCTTTGATATGCCCATATCGTGTATCAAGTTGTTTCCTATCGACTGATCCATCAAACTTTAAAACATAAAGTACATCATCTTGTTCAGTTCCAGAAATAACGACTTCCACAGAAATATCTTTCCAGTCTACATTCCAGCTATTGATACTAGCATTAGCTCCATCATCTGCAATATCAAATGTTTGCTTAATTATGACGCGTTTTCCATTCTTCAAAACAAGTCTTGCATGTGTATATCCAAAAGGCCAGTCCGGATCACCAACCTGCTGGAATGAAAGCTCATAGGTTCCATCTGGTGCTATTGATTTATCAACCGGATTAATTTTAAAACGTGTGGCATAGATAAGGTCTCCAAGAAGGCAAGCAAAGACGAATGCAATAGCAGCCATGATGCCCAAAATAACTCGTAACACAGATTTCCTTTTATGAATCAACCTATTTGCCTCCTCCACTATTCTTTGAACATTAAATTCTGATTTATCTTCGGATAAACCGGTCATCCGATTCAATTGTCTCCGTGCTGACATAACGCTCCACAGCCATATGAAGATCATCCAACAGTCAATGAGCAGAACCGTCTCTAGAAAGTCGAGGGATTGATAATACTCGTATCGCAGGTTTCCATCCTCCGCACGAATTTTAGCAACTGTTCCGCTTTTCATCATTTCATTTGCAAATGCGATTGCACTTCCATTAGCACCCATATATCTTAAATTTATCGTTATCGCCATGTACTGTACTTTTTAATCAGGTGAAATCGATTCAATTCAGAACCGCGCCCCTGAGACTAAAGTGACACACCTCATAGGGCAGTCGTTGAAAGATATCAAATTTCGGGTTTTAACTTGAGGTCGTAATTTGCGGCCTCAACCGATCATGCGCACAAATCGAACATAGCATAAAATGTCAAGGAGAACAATGAATACTTCTCCCTATGCCAGCATCCTCTATGGATAGGGAAAGGTCCTTTCTCAGACATCTGAACCATTGTCCTAGCTTCCAACGGCTTCTTCCGGTTTGCCTTCATCCTCCTCAAGATCTTTCAGATAATCTTCCTCTTCGCCCTCCTGATAATCTGCGTCCGAATCTGGTCGATCATCCCTCTTATAATTCTCGAGATAGGTATCGAAAATATCGCGGTTGATCGGCACCGTCCCTTCCATCCTGTACAGCGCTCCCACCCGATCCGCGAGCTCGATGAGCTTGCGGTGCGAGATGCTGTACACGACCTCCGCTTCCTGATAGCGAAGAAACTTTTTACGCAGCTTCTTCACCTCTTCCCGGACTTCTCTTGGTCTTGTGATGTCCTGATACTCCTGTTCCATACGTTTCCTCCTCGTGGATTTGTGGGCAGATGCCCGGATAACAGGCATCTGCGTCATCTGGCTGCTATTCAAACAGGGATGAAAGGCTTTTCAGCCTCTTTTCCTGCTGTCTGCACGCAAAAAGGCACCCCCTCTCAGATTGATTCTGAAAAGGAGTGCCTTGAAGGTTTTTGGAACTGGGATGTGCGTCAGACTTTATGCTGTCATCTGTTACGATGTACCGTCATTTGACTTTTTGTTGCACAAATGTTGTAAATCCGGTGTCACTGCAAAAAATCGGCTTGAATCTGTTGTAAAAATCCGCAGGTTTTCCGCCCGTGATTTTCCCCGGATCAATACAGCTTCGCCCCCGCCGGGATATGGTTGTCCACCATGAGAAGATGAAGCTCTTCCTCCCCGTTGCGCTCGTTGACCGCAGAGAGCAACATGCCGCAGGACTCAATGCCCATCATGGGGCGCGGCGGCAGGTTCGTGATTGCAATCAGGGTCTTTCCGATTAGTTCTTCCGGCTCGTAGTAGGCGTGAATTCCGCTTAAAATCGTGCGATCTGTGCCCGTTCCGTCGTCTAAGGTAAACTGCAGGAGCTTCTTCGACTTCGGCACAGCCTTGCAGTCCTTTACCTTGACCGCGCGGAAATCGCTCTTCGAGAAGGTTTCGAAATCCACCTGATCTTCGAACAGGGGCTCAATCTTAACCCCGCTGAAATCAATCTTCTCATTCGGCGTAAAGAAGCCGCTTGCCTCATTTGGCTTCCCTTCGCTCTCGCCATGTGCTTCTTTGTTCTCGGCCTTCACGGTCTTCATGGTCGGGAACAGCAGTACATCGCGGATGGCCGGACTGTCGGTCAGGAGCATCACCAGACGGTCGATGCCGTAGCCGATACCGCCGGTCGGGGGCATACCGACATTCAGCGCGTTTAAGAAGTCCTCGTCCGTGTGGTTCGCCTCTTCATCGCCCGCCGCTGCCAGTGCGTCCTGCGCCTTGAAGCGCTCGCGCTGGTCAATCGGGTCGTTCAGCTCGGAGTAGGCGTTGCACATCTCTCTGCCGTAGATGAAGAGCTCAAAGCGCTCCACATAGTCCGGGTTGTTCGGCTTCTTCTTCGTGAGCGGCGAAATCTCGATCGGGTGATCGGTCACGAAGGTCGGCTGAATCATGTGCTCCTCGCAGAAAGTCTCAAAGAAGAGGTTCAGAATATCGCCTCTCTTGTGTCTCTCCTCAAATGCGACGCCCTTCTCCTTTGCGATGGCTCTCGCCTCTTCGAGGGTCTCGATGGTTGCGAAATCGACACCGCTGTACTCCTTGACCGCCTCGGTCATCGTAATGCGACGGAAGGGCTTCTCGAGGTCAATCTCGGTGCCGCTGTACATAATCTTCGCGCTGCCGTTTACCTCGCGCGCCACGTGGCGGAACATATCCTCGGTGAGGTTCATCATGCCCTCGTAGTCCGTGTACGCCTGATAGAGCTCCATCAGTGTGAACTCCGGGTTGTGACGGGCATCCAGGCCTTCGTTCCGGAACACGCGCCCTATCTCGTAGACACGCTCCAGACCGCCGACAATGAGGCGCTTTAAGTAGAGCTCCAGGGAGATACGGAGCTTCACATCCTCGCTCAGCGCATTGTAGTGGGTCTCAAAGGGGCGCGCCGCCGCGCCGCCCGCATTCGATACGAGCATCGGGGTTTCGACTTCCATGAAGCCTCTCTGATCCAGGTATCTCCGAATCGAGGAGATAATCTTGGAGCGCTTCACAAAGGTCTCGCGCACCTCCGGATTCATGACGAGGTCAATGTAGCGCTGGCGGTAGCGCTGGTCGGTGTCGGTGAGACCGTGGAACTTCTCCGGAAGCGGCTGCATGCTCTTCGTGAGCAGGGTCAGCTCCTCCGCGTGAATCGAAATCTCGCCGGTCTTGGTCTCAAAGACCTTGCCGCGAACGCCGATGATGTCGCCGATATCGTACTTCTTAAAGAAGGCATAAGCCTCTTCGCCGACCGCATCGCGCGCCACATAAATCTGAATGTCGCCACTCAGATCGCGCACCGCGCAGAAAGACGCCTTCCCCATGATGCGCTTGCTCATCATGCGACCTGCGACCGAGACTTCCGTGTCCTTCAGCTCCTCAAAATGTGCCTTGATTTCCGCGGCGTGGTGGCTCTGCTCGTAGGTCGTAATCTCAAACGGATCCTTACCGGCAGCCTTTAATTCGTTCAGCTTGTCAAGGCGCACCTGCATCAGGCGGTGCACATCCTGCTGCTCCTGCGCTTCGCTGTTCTTCTTCATCTCACTCATCGCTGCTCTCCTTTGTAATACTGAGTACCCGATAAGAAAGATCTCCGGCCGGAAGTTCGACCGTGACCTGCTCTCCGACTTCCTTGCCGAGCAACGCCGCGCCGAGCGGCGACTCGTTGGAAATGCGGCCCTCCATCGAGTCCGCCTCCTCGTTGCCGACAATCTTAAATGTGAGCTCTTCGTCCTCGTCGATGTCAAGCACCTTCACGAGGCTGCCGATGCCGACCTTGTCGATCGGCGTCTCCTCGGTCACATAGACCTCTGCGTGCTTTAAGAGCTCCTCGAGCTCGCCGATTCTCGCCTCGATGTCGCGCTGCTCGTCCTTCGCCGCATCATACTCTGCATTCTCCGAGAGGTCGCCCTGCTCTCTTGCCTCTTTGATTTTATCTGCAATTTCCTTGCGCTTATTGACGCGCAGATCCTGCAACTCTTCCTCATAGCGCTTTAACCCTTCCTGGGTCAAAACATTCTTTTTGATTTCCGCCATGGCGAACCTCCTTGGTTAAATAAAAACAGTCATACTATTATAAAGAAGTGCTTTCCATCGTGTCAAGGCGATTCGCCGCCTGAAAGGCACTCTCCAGAATTTCGAGGAGTACTTCCTGAGACTCCGCTGTGTTAATCGCATGTCTCCACTTCGCCGCATTCGGAAAACCATGCAGGTACCAGGCAAAGTGGCTTCTGAGTTTCCGCACCGCCATGCGCTCGCCGTCCGCTTCTACCTCCAGCGCGAGGTGACGCCGCATGACGGCAAAGCGCTCTTCAAGATCCGGCGGCGGCAGAGTTTCACCCGTCTCCAGATAGTGGCGGATTTCCCGGAAAATCCAGGGATTGCCCTCGGCTGCCCTGCCGATTGCAATGCCGTCGCAGCCGGTCTCCCGCAGCATGCGCGCCGCGCTCTCACCGCTCACAATGTCGCCGTTTCCGATGACCGGAATCGAGACTGCCTCCTTGACCTGCCGTATGATGTCCCAGTCCGCAGTTCCCGCGTAGTACTGCTCCCGCGTGCGGCCGTGTACGGTGAGCATCGCGGCACCGGCTGCCTCCAGGCGCTTTGCGAGTTCCGGTGCGTTCTTCTCTCCCTCAGTAAAGCCGGCGCGCATTTTCACGCACACCGGCTTTTTGCTTTTTTTTGCCATTGCGGCAATGATTTCCGCCGCGAGCGGCGGGTTGGTCATGAGCTTTGAACCGTCGCCGTTATTCACAATCTTCGGCATCGGGCAGCCCATGTTAAAGTCGATCAGGGCAAATTCTGGGCGCTCCGAGAGTGCCTCCGCAGCTTCCGCGCAGATTTCCGGCTCCGAGCCGAAGAGCTGCACCGCGAGCGGCCTGTCGCCCTCACAGCTCTTTAAGAGCTCCTCGGTCGCCTTATTTTTATAATGCAGCGCCTTCGCGCTTACCATCTCGGTGACCGCAAGTTCCGCGCCCTGCTCGCGGCAGAGCAGGCGAAACGGAAGGTCGCTGACACCTGCCATCGGCGCGAGCATGAGCCCGTAGCACAGTTCAAGTTCTCCGATTCTCAAATCTTCTCTCCCAGAAAGACAACGCGGTAGTAGAGCTCCAGCTCCTCGAGGAGCTCCTGGTGATCAAAGCGCGCTCTGCCTATTTTCATGCCGCTCGCAATGTCATCGAAGAGATAGTCGCCGTCCTCGGCGCTCGCCTTAAATAAGAGGTTCCCCGCCTCGTCGAATTCGAGCGTCAGTACGCCGCCTGCCTCCTCCGTAATGCTCACGCAGAGAATCTTAAGCTCGCGTTTGATGCTCTCGGGGAGCTTCTGAAACGCCGGATTCAAATAAAACTTCTGCACATAAGAATTCGCGCCGCAGAGAACAGTATTTTCCGCTGTGTGTTCCGCCATAAGCTTCCTCAACGCGTCAGCTTTGCGGAGAGTTCCAGCTGGTACGCCGGAATTTCCTTCTGCATGCGAAGCGCCTCTTCAATGTCAAAATCACAGAACTCGCCGTTCCGGTAAGCGACCAGGCGGTTTGACTTGCCCTCGGCGAGCAGATCCACTGCCTTGGAGCCCATGATCGAAGCGTAGAAGCGATCCTTACAGGAGGGCGAGCCGCCGCGCTGCATATAGCCAAGAATCGTCGCGCGGGTCTCAATGCCAGTTGCCGCCTCAATGCGCTTTGCCATGGAGCTCGAGTGCCCAATGCCCTCGGCATTGATGATGATGAAGTGCTTCTTGCCGCGCTTCCGGCTCGCAATGATGTGATTTATGATTTCCTGCTCGTTGCCGTCATAGTGCTCGGGAATCAGAATCGCGTCGCTGCCGGTCGCAATGCCGCTCCAGAGCGCGATATAGCCTGCATGCCGTCCCATGACCTCGATGATCGAGCAGCGCTCGTGCGAGGTACTGGTGTCGCGCACCTTATCGATGGCGTCGATTGCGGTGTTGACCGCCGTGTCAAAGCCTATCGTGTACTCGGTGCAGGCAATATCGAGGTCAATGGTCCCCGGCACACCGATCGTATTGATGCCGAGCTTCGAGAGCTTGCCCGCACCCTTGAACGAGCCGTCGCCGCCGATGACCACCACACCGTCGATGCCGTGCTTTTTGCAGATCTCCGCCGCCTGGCGCTGGCCTTCTTCCGTCACCATCTCCATGCAGCGCGCCGTGTAGAGGATGGTACCGCCGCGGTTGATGATGTCCGCGACGCTGCGCGCATTCATATCGATAAACTCCTCGTCAAGCAGACCGGAGTAACCTCTCATAATGCCCTTTACCTTCATGCCGTAGTGCAGCGCGGTGCGAACCACCGCGCGGATTGCCGCATTCATACCGGGGGCATCGCCGCCACTCGTCAAAACACCAATGGTCTCAATTTTCTTTGCCATAACAGGAACCTCCTCACTGTTCCCCACGCGCGCTGCGCCTCACAGTGCGCCCTTGTTTCTCGTGAAAACTATAACACAGCGTCCCTGCTTTTACAATTTCAGAGGCTCTGCTTCACGGTCGTCTTCACATTTTCCGCGCCGAACGCCGCGCGAAGCACTTGCAGCAGCTCTTCTTCGGCCGCGACGCGCCAGTCCCGCCCGAGCTGTATGATTTTTTTCTCCGCCCTGCAGTAAATCTTGACCGTATCCTGCCCCTCGCTGTTGCCGAGCGCAAGTAAGAGGTCGCCGCGCTTCTCGCGGAACTCGTTCTCATCCGCAAACTGAAGCCAGAGCGTGCGCTGTCCCGCCCCGAAGACGGACAGTCGCTCACAGATCAGTTTTCCCGCCACCTCATCGCCGCTCAGCGTGACCCGGCCGGAGAGAAAGAGCTTCGCGTCCGGCGTCAGGAGCTCCCGGTAGCGCTCGTAGGCTTTCGGGAAGAGCAGCACCTCGACCGTGCCGACCAGATCTTCTATGGTGAGAAAGGCCATTGTGTCGTTGTTCCGCGTAATCTTGGTCGTGACATTCGTGAGCACGCCGCCGATTACGACTTTCTCGTGATCTCTGAGCGAAGCGCTGCCGCTCTCATCGTCCACGAGAAAGTCTATGGTCTTTGCGGTCACAGTCTTCTCCCAGAGCTCCCTAACATCGTCGAGCGGGTGCCCGCTCAGATAGACGCCGACTGTCTCCTTCTCAAAAGCAAGCAGATCCTCTTTCCGGAATTCCTCGACCTCCGGAAGGGCGGATTCGAGGCTCTGTCGCGCCTCCTCGCCGAGAAAGTCAAAGAGCGAGACCTGCCCCGCAATCGCATTCTTCTGCTTTGCCTTCTTGTCGAGCAGTTCGGGAATCAGTAAGAGTTTCTGCCTCCGGTTTCCCGGCATCGAATCCAGCGCCCCGGCCTTCACAAAGCTCTCGAGCGTGCGCCGGTTCGCCTCCTTGTTCGAGAGACGCTCTATGAAGTCTTCGAGCGAGCGGAAGGCCCCGCCCGTCTCGCGCTCCCGCACAATCTCTTCGCTCACGCCGGTGCCGACCGCGCGTATCGCCGAGAGGCCGAAGCGTATGACGTCTCCCGAGACCGAGAACACGGCCTTGCCGTCATTGACATCCGGCGGCAGAATCGGAATGCCCATCTGGCGGCAGACCAGAATGTACTCGGCAATCTTACTGCTGTTGTCGATGACCGAGGTCATGAGTGCCGCCATAAACTCCTTCGGATAGTAGTGCTTCAACCAGGCGGTCTGGAAGGAGACATAGGCATAGCAGGCCGCGTGGCTCTTGTTGAACGCATAGTTTGCAAAGTCCATCATCTCGTCGAAGAGGTGGTTTGCGACTTCCTCGCTGATGCCGTTGTTCACACAGCCGCGTATGCCCTCGGCCTCGTTGCCGTAAACAAAGTTTTTCCGCTCCTCGCGCATCACGGACTCTTTCTTTTTGCTCATCGCGCGGCGCACCAGATCCGAGCGTCCCCAGGTGTAGCCCGCGAGGTCTCGCACAATCTGCATGACCTGCTCTTGGTAAACCATGCAGCCGTAGGTCGGCTTGAGTATCGCCTCAAGTTGCGGGCTCTCGTAGCACACCGTTTCCGGGTGGTTCTTGCCCTCTAAGTAGCGCGGGATAAAGTCCATGGGACCCGGGCGGTACAGGGAGATGCCGGCGATGATGTCCTCGAGAGTCGTGGGCTTTAACTCCTTCATGAAGCTCTTCATGCCCGCGCTCTCGAGCTGGAATATGCCCTCGGTGTTGCCGCTCCCGATGAGCGCCATGACCTCCGGATCGTTAAAATCAATGCCGAGCATGTCGATCGGTTTTCCGCTCCGCTTCTCCGCCTCCGCGGCGGCATTCTGAATCACGGTCAGGGTTCTGAGCCCCAAAAAGTCCATCTTTAGGAGCCCCAGCTCCTCTAGGGTGTTCATGCCGAACTGGGTCGTAATCGAGCCGTCCGCGCCCCGTGCGAGCGGCACGTACTCTTCCGCCGCCTTCTTCGAGATGACCACGCCTGCCGCGTGAATCGACGCGTGGCGCGGCAGCCCCTCGAGGCGCTTTGACATGTCAATCAAGTGGCGCACGCTCTCATCGCTCTCATAGAGCGCGCGAAGCTCCTTCGACTGCACCAAGGCCTTGTCGAGTGTCATCTTTAAGTCGTTCGGAATCAGCTTTGCAATCTGGTCGCAGCGCGCATAGGGAAGGTCCAAAACGCGCCCCACATCGCGCACTACGCCCTTCGCCGCGAGCGTGCCGAAGGTGATAATCTGCACGACCCGCTCTTTTCCGTACTTTCTGCCGACATAGTCTATGACTTCCTGCCGTCTCTCGTAGGCGAAGTCCACGTCGATATCCGGCATGGAGACGCGCTCCGGGTTCAGGAAACGCTCAAAGACCAGCTGGTATTTTTCGGGGTCGATGTCGGTGATGCCAAGGCAGTACGAGACCACCGAGCCCGCCGCCGAGCCGCGCCCCGGCCCTACACCGATGCCGTGCTCCTTCGCATAGTGAATGTAGTCCCAGACAATGAGGAAGTAGTCCACATAGCCCATGCGGCTTATGACACCAAGTTCCTCTTCCAGTCTCTCCCGGAGAGCCTCGGGCTCTTCCGGGTAGCGCGTGCGGAAGCCCTCCTCCGAGAGGGCGCGCAGATAGCTCTCGGCGTCCGGGTAGCCCGCGGGGACATCGTAGGCGGGAAGCTTTAATTCATGGAAGCGTATCTCGACCTCGCAGCGCGCGGCGATTTTCGCCGTGTTCTCCAAGGCCTCCGGCACCGCCGCAAAGAGAGAACGCATCTCCTCCTCCGACTTTAAGTAATACTGTCCGCCCTCGTAGCGCATGCGGTCCGTATCGCTCGCCTTCTTGCCGGTCTGGAGGCAGAGCAGCAGGTCGTGCGCCTCCCAGTCCTCCGGGTTCGTGTAGTGAATGTCGTTGGTCGCAATCAGCGGGATTCCCGTCTCGCGGGACAGGCGAATCAGCTGCTGATTCACGGCCTTCTGGATGCTGAGACCGTGGTCCTGGAGCTCGAGGAAAAAATTCCCCTCACCGAAGATATCGCGGTAGCGGAGCGCTGCCTCTCTGGCGTCCTCGTAGCGGTTCACCGCGAGATGACGCGCCACCTCGCCCGCAAGGCAGGCGGAACTCGCAATGATGCCCTTTGAGAACTCGCGCAGGGTCTCAAAATCGACGCGCGGCTTATAGTAAAAGCCGTCCACAAAGCCCCGCGAGACAATCTTCGTGAGGTTCTCATAGCCCTCGTTGTTCTCCGCAAGCAGGATCAAATGGTAATAGCGCGCCTCGCCCTTTTTGTTGTCCCGGTCAAAGCGGGACCCCGGCGTCACATAAATCTCACAGCCGAGTATCGGCTTAATGCCGGCCGCCTTTGCCGCCTTGTAAAAATCGATCACGCCGTACATGACGCCATGATCGGTCACCGCGAGCGCTGTCTGTCCCAGCTCCTTTGCGCGCTGAATGAGCTCCGGAATTTTTCCCGAGCCGTCGAGCAGAGAATACTCCGTGTGTACGTGCAAGTGTGTAAATGCCACTGAAAACCTCCGAATCTCTTTCTGCGGCAACAAGAAAAACCGGGCGAATCCGCCCGGCTCAAAAGTTTGTCCTATCCGCGTTTACTGGCAGAGATATTCCTCAATACCGGTAATCGCTGCGTCTTCGTCTTTGCCGTCTGCCGTCACGACAATCTCCAAGCCGTTTGCAAGTCCAAGGGTCATCATGCCCATGATACTCTTCGCGTTGACGCGCTTGTCCGCGTCGTCCACATAAATACTGCTCTCATACTGGCTCGCAACCTGTACCAGCATCGCTGCCGGCATGGCGTCCGCTTTCTTCCCGTTCAACTTCACTACCATAGACTTTTTAATCATTGTTCACCCCTCTTTTCTCTTGCCTCGCAACTCGTCCGCATATTCCGAGAGTTTCCGCAATCTGTGATTCACGCCGCTCTTGCCGACCGGCGGATTCAACTGCGCTCCCAACTCTTTGAGAGACATATCCGGATACTCCAGGCGGATTTCCGCCATCTCGGCGAGTGCCGACGGCAGGTCATCGAAGCCCTCCGCATCGCGAATGTACTCAATATCCTTCCGCTGTTTCAGGGCTGCCGCCACCGTCTTCTGCAAATTTGCCGTCTCACAATTGACCGTGCGATTCACACGGTTTCGCATGTCCTTCAAGACACGGATTTCTTCCAAAGCCAGCAGCGCGCGGGAAGCTCCCATCATGCCGAGTAAAGTCACAATGTCGTCGCTGTCCTTGACATACACAACATAATGCCCCTTCCGTTGCACGACGCCAGCCGTTGCGTCGAGTGCGGAAAGGAGTAACTTCAAATACCAGGCCTTGGTCTCATCCGGGCAGACAAACTCCAAGTGATAGAAACGCGCAGGATCAGAAATAGATCCAGCCGCAAGAAAGACTCCCCGCAGAAAAGCGCGCCGCGCCTCTTCCCCGGAAAGCTTCTGTTCTGACTTTCTGCCGATCTGTAACGCTCCGTCTTCATAGCCGAGCCCAGCACTCGCAAGGAGTATGGCCGCGTCTTCCCGGGACAGAACAGCACTGTAACTTTTGTTTTTCCCGTTCGGATGCCGTATCGTGATGGCAAAATCTGTTTTGATTCTATCTGTTTTTTTTATGAATGTAAAGTATTTCTTCGCACTTTCCTCGCCTTCACTGAGAACGCGAAGCTCTACACCATCGTCTGTTTCTGTCAGTTTTGCGCCGTAGAGCAATAAACCTTGCAACTCCGCCGAAAAGAGCTCGTTGTCTTCCGGTATCATCTCCGCGAGTTCGCGCTTCACCGTCACCGAGAACGACATGCTCAGAACTCCCCGAGGAAGCGGATTTCCGGCTCGAGCCGGATGCCGAACTGTGTCTCGACCCGATCGGCCGCCTCTTTCAGCACCGCGCGCACATCGGCCGCACTCGCGTGATCGAGGTTCACGAGAAACCCGGCGTGCTTTTCCGAAATCGCCGCGCCGCCGATCCGGAGTCCCTTGCAGCCCGCCGCGTCGAGGAGACGCGCCGCTATGTCGCCCGCCGGTCGCTTAAAAGCCGATCCCGCGCTCGGAAATTCGAGCGGCTGCTTTTCGCGGCGCGACGCCGCATAGCGCTTCATTTCCGCAAGTATCTCTTCTTTGTTCCCGGGCCGTAAGACAAAGCTTGCGGAGAGCACAATCGCCCCCAGTTCCGGAATGTTGCTGTGCCTGTAGCTGAGTTCGAGTTCCGCACCGGTGAAGTGCCTCACACTACCGTCCGGCAGGAGGAGTTCCGCGCTCTCTAAAACATCCTTCATCTCGCCGCCGTACGCGCCTGCGTTCATGACCAACGCGCCGCCGACTGTGCCCGGGATACCCGCCGCAAAGGCGAGGCCGCTAAGCCCCGCATTCGCAGCCGTCCGCGCCAGTTTTGCAAGCAACGCCCCCGCCTCGGCTGTCAATCGGTTTCCGTTCACTTCGATTGCGCCGAAGCCCTCGCCGAGGCGTATGACTGCGCCGCGAAAGCCCTTGTCGCCGACCAGGAGATTGGAGCCATTGCCTATCACTGCCGTTCGGATTCCCTCTTCCTTGCAGTGCCGAAGGATGTCCCGGATTTCCTCTCCGGTCTCCGGCTCATAATAGAACGCCGCCGGTCCGCCGATACGGAAACTTGTGTGGTTCGAGAGCGGTTCTTCTCTCAGCTGTCTTCGCAACTTGCCTTCCTCCTCAATTTTAATTCAGTTCTCCGACATCCGCGCTGTCGGACTCAATCCGGTAGCCGCTCCGCTCAAACTCGCCGTAGTGCGGCGGAAGATCGCTCTGGTCTATCGTGTCGAGGTGGCCGAGCATCTTACTCTTGACCTCCTGATTCAACGCTTCGCCGATGCGCTTCCGCTCGGCAATCAGCTCCTCTTCACGGCGCTCTTTCTCGTGCTTCTCGGCACTCTTTGCCATATTGTCGCTCACGCGGCGGTAGAGTTCCTTCGCCGCATTGTATCCCATCTTCTTCTGGCGGCGGTTCACGGCCGCGGTCTCACAAATAATCGCGAGATTCCGTCCCGGCCGAATCGGGAGCGTATTGCAGACCACGCGCACGCCGAGAATCTCTGTGTACTGATCCTCCATGCCGAGGCGGTCGTAGTCCTTGGTCTTATCCCAGTCCTCAAGCTTAATCACGAGGTCCACGGTCTGCACATCTTTCACACACTCTGCGCCGAACAGTGCGCGCACGTCGATGATGCCGATGCCGCGGAGCTCAATAAAGTGCTCGGTAATCGCCGGTGCGCGTCCGACCAGGGCGACCTCCGAGACTCTCCGGAGCTCGACCACATCGTCCGCGACCAGACGGTGACCGCGCCGGATGAGTTCCAGTGCCGCTTCACTTTTTCCGACACCCGAGTCGCCCATAATCAGAACACCCTCGCCGTAGACATCGACCAGAACGCCGTGAATCGAGAGCTGGGGCGCGAGTTTTGCCTTGAGCCAGCGAATCAGCTCCGAAGTCAGATCGCCCGTGGTCTGCGAGGTCACCATGCAGGGGATGCCGTACTCGCGGCACTTCTTTAACAAGGTCTCGTGCGGCTGCAAATTCCGCGAGAAGATAAAGCCCGGCACGCGGAAGCGGCACATGCAGTCAAACACTTCTTCCCGCCGCGCTTCATCCATGAGGCCTATATACTCCGCCTCGACATTGCCGATGACCTGTAGTCTCGCGTTGTCAAAGTGCGCGAAAAAGCCGGTCAGCGGGAGCGCCGGGCGGTTGATATCCGATGCCGAGATGATGATTTCGTCTGTGTTAATCTCCGGTGTCAGATTTTTAAAGTGGTTTCTCTGAATCAGTTCCGTCACTGTCACGCCGTGCATCTTCCTGACTCCTTTCCCGATGAAAATACCGATAGACTTCCTCCGCCACGCGGAGATTGAAACTGGGCAGGGTGCTGAGTTCCTCGACGCTCGCGGCGCGGACCCCTTCGACGCCGCCGTACTGCCGGAGCAAGGTCTTTCGCCGCACCGCACCGATGCCCGGAATATCGTCGAGCACCGAGTGCACCTCCGCCTTCGAGCGGAGACTCCGGTGGTATTCAATCGCAAAGCGATGCGCCTCATCCTGAATCCGGGTCACGAGTTTAAAGCCCTCGCTCCGCTCGGAAATCGGCAGCTCCGCGCCCCGGTACCAGAGTCCGCGCGTCCTGTGCTGATCATCCTTTACCATGCCGCAGACCGGAATTTGCAGATCGAAACGCTGTAACACTTCAAGGGCGATGTTGACCTGCCCTCTGCCGCCGTCCATTAAAATCAGATCCGGCAGCTTCACAAAATTGCCGTCCTCGGCCGCGAGACTCCGCTGAAAGCGGCGCGTCAAGACCTCGCGGAGCGACGCATAGTCGTTCGGCCCGATGACGGTCTGAATGCGGAACTTCCGGTAATCGCTCTTCTTCGGCTTGCCGTCCTCGTAGACAACCATGGAACCGACCGAGAGCGTTCCGCTGATGTTGGAAATATCATAGGCTTCCATGCGGTGCAGGTTCCGAAGCCCTGTCAATTCTTCGAGCTCGTGCACGGCGCCCTTGCTGCGCGCCTCGTCCATTTGGAGCCGCTGTCTGTCCTTTTCGAGAACCATATCGGCGTTTCGCGCCGCGAGCTCCATGAGCTTTTCCTTCTCCCCCTTCTTCGGCACCACGAGCCGGACGCGCGCGCCGCGCTTCGCGGAGAGCCAGTCTGTGAGGAGGGCGCTGTCCGTGAGTTCCTCCTGGAGCCAGATTTCCTGCGGGATGAAGGGCGTCCCGGCGTAGAACTGTTTCACGAAGCTCTCGAGCAATTCCCGGCTCTCATCTTCCATTGCAATGTGGAGGTAATGGTGCTCGCGTCCCACAATTCTGCCCTCGCGGACAAAGAAGACCTGCACTACAGCCTCCCGCTCATCTCTGCCGAGCGCGATGATGTCTCTGTCCTCCATGCCCTCCGAGGTCACTTTTTGCCGCTGCTCAATGTGCTCGATGCTGCGGAGCAGATCCCGGAGTTCACCCGCGCGCTCAAATTCCATGCGCGCTGCCGCATCCGCCATCTCATCTTTCAGTTTTCTGACCGTCGGCTCGAACTTTCCGTTCAGAAAGTCGAGCGCGGCATCCACGTTCGCGCGGTAGGCCTTCTCACCCATATAACCCGCGCACGGCGCGCCGCACTGGTGAATGTGATAGTTGAGGCAGGGCCTCTCCTTGCCGATGTCCCGCGGCAGCGCGCGCTTGCAATCCCTGAGCTGAAACGCGCGGTACATAAAGTCCAGCGTCTTCCGCACCGCCTGCGAAGAACTGAACGGCCCGAAGTATTTTGCCTTGTCTTTCTTCATCTGCCGCGTCATGAAGATGCGCGGAAACGGCTCCCGGACCGTCACCTTGATATAAGGATAGGTCTTGTCATCCCGGAGCATCGTGTTGTAGCGCGGACGATTTTCCTTGATTAAATTATTCTCGAGCACCAGCGCCTCGAGCTCCGAGTCCGTCACAATATACTCGAAGCGGGCTATGCGGCTCACCATCTGCAGGATTTTAGGACTCTTGCCCCGCGAGGACTGAAAGTACTGCCGCACGCGGTTTCGGAGTGAAATCGCCTTGCCCACATAAATAATCTCGTCCCGTTTGTCATGCATGATGTAGACGCCCGGGCTCGGCGGGAGCTTTTTCAACTCCTCGGCGATGTCAAACATGGCGATTGCCGCGCTCTTTTTCGTAGCGCTCCTGCAGGCGCAGTGCCGCAAAAGCATTCCGGAGCTGGTCTTCGGGCTCGCCGCTGTCCTCAATTTCGAGTGTTGTCGCAATCCGTGCAATGTCACGCACGCTCAGATTGTCCCTCTCCTCTTCGAGGAAGATGCGGCGCTCGCTCGGGCTCTTAAGCTCAAGGAAGTGCAGGAAAAGGCGATCCCGCTCTTCCGGCGCGGGCTCCGGGATGGGGTGCCGTGTTTCTTTCTTCGCTTCGCACGCCTGTCCCGCGGCCTCGCTCTCCTGTCCCTGTTCCGCAGACTGCGTTTGCTCTTCGGAAACGCCCCCGGGTGTGTCACCCGTGCACGCAGTCGTCTCCGGCGCCGCTGTCTCTGTTTCCTCTGTCGGTGTCACCTCCGAAAACCGCGCCGTAAACTGTGACAGGCGGTAAGCCAGAATACCGAAATCAGCGGACAATTTCTGGCAAATCACCAGTGCTTCGCCACCCGCGGCATCGGCCGCAACACAGCGCACCTGATACAGACTTCCTTCTTCCTGCCGGTAAAAGGCCCCCGGCAACGGGCTCTCTTTTTTATTCATGGCAAAAAGTATACCACATTTTTGCAAAGCTATGATACAATCTCGTGCGTGTCAAATGCACCCGGCACAGGGTCGGGCGGAATTCGGCGCAAAGGAGTGGATATGAAAATTGGGTTTGACAACGACAAATACCTCCGCATGCAGTCTGAGCACATCCGCGAGCGCATCTCCAAGTTCGGCGACAAGCTCTACCTCGAATTCGGCGGCAAGCTCTTCGACGACTATCACGCCTCCCGCGTGCTCCCGGGCTTTCAGCCGGACAGCAAACTCCGCATGTTGCTGCAGCTGGCAGATCAGGCAGAAATTGTCATTGCGATTTCCGCGGCGGATATCGAGAAGAATAAAATCCGCGGCGATCTCGGTATCACCTACGATGTCGATGTGCTGCGCCTGATTCAGGCGTTTCGCGATGCCGGTCTCTATGTCGGCTCCGTCGTCATCACCCGCTACACCAATGCGGCCGACCAGTTTAAGAGCAAGCTCGAGGCCATGGGCATCAAGGTCTATCGCCACTACTCGATTGACGGCTATCCCGCAAATGTCCCGCTCATTGTGAGCGAGGAGGGCTACGGCAAAAACGAGTACATCGAGACCACGAGACCGCTCGTCATTGTGACCGCACCGGGACCGGGCAGCGGCAAGATGGCAACCTGTCTCTCCCAGCTCTACCACGAAAACCGCCGCGGCGTGAAGGCCGGCTACGCGAAGTTCGAGACCTTCCCGATTTGGAACCTCCCCTTAAACCACCCTGTGAACCTCGCTTACGAGGCTGCAACTGCCGACTTAAACGATGTCAATATGATTGACCCCTTCCATCTCGAAGCCTACGGTAAGACAACCGTCAACTATAACCGCGACGTGGAGATTTTCCCTGTGCTCTCTGCCATGTTCGAGGGTATCTACGGCAGCTGCCCCTACAAGTCTCCGACCGACATGGGCGTCAACATGGCAGGTAACTGCATCGTCGACGATGAAGTGTGTCGCGAGGCGGGCCGTCAGGAAATTATCCGCCGCTGGTACACCACCATGGATCGCCTCGTAAAGGGCGAATCCCGGAAGTCCGAGGTCACGAAGATTGAGTTCCTGATGAAGCAGGCCGGCGTGACCACGGCAAACCGTCCGGTGGTGCACGCGGCGCTTCTCAAGGCGGAAGTGACCGGCGGACCGGCCGCTGCGATCGAGCTGCCGGACGGCCGCATCGTGACCGGTAAAACCTCCGAACTGCTCGGCGCAAGCGCAGCCGTACTCTTAAATGCCGTCAAGACGCTCGGCGGCATTCCGGACGAAATCAAACTGATTTCCCCGACTGTCATTGAGCCCGTACAGGCGCTGAAGATTAACTACCTCGGCTCCAAGAATCCGCGCCTCCACACCGACGAGATTCTGATTGCGCTCTCGATGAATGCCGCGAGTGACCCGAATGCCGCAAAGGCACTGGAGCAGCTGAAAAAGCTCCGCGGTTGCCAGGCGCACACCTCTGTTATGCTCTCCGAGGTGGATATCCGCATTTTGAATAAGCTCGGTCTCCAGCTGACGAGTGAGCCGCGCTACGAGAACAAGAAAATCTATCACTGAGAACTTCTTCTCATACAGAAGGGGGACACCCGTTGGGTGTCCCCTCGTTTTTATCGCAAGCCGACCGAGCAGAAGTCCGGTAAAACAGACAAAAGAAGCGGCGCCGGTTTCGCACGCTTCCTTCAAACCGAAGCCCCCGCGCAAAAAAAGAAAAAAAGCCCGGAACCGCCTGCCGTGAGAGCAGGGGATCGGGCTTTTTCGTGTTTTTGATCAAACTCAGATCAGGATGGGCTCCCGTTCGGAGAGCGGTGTCGGCAGATTTTTCACCTTGCGGAGAATCTGCATGAACTCCTTGCCGGTGATGGTCTCGCGGTTAATCAGGAAGTCCGCGATCTGATCCAGCACCATGCGGTTCTCGCGGAGCAACGCGAGTGCGGTTTGATATGCCGCCTTTAGAATGCGCTCCACTTCCTTGTCTACCTGCGCCGCCGTCTGATCGGAACAATCCATCACGGTGCGGCCGGAGAGGTACTGGTTCTCAATCTTTGCGAGCCCCATGAGGCCGAAGCTCTCGCTCATGCCGTACATCGTAACCATCGACTTTGCGATGTTGGTCGCCTGCTCAATGTCGTTCTGCGCGCCGGTCGTGACATCGCCGAAGACCAGCTCCTCCGCCGCTCTGCCGCCGAGGGTCGAGACCAGTCGCTCCTCGAGCTCTTTCTTCGACATGAGATAGGTCTCCTCCTCCGGCACATACATGACATAGCCGAGCGCGCCCATGGTGCGCGGCACAATCGTGATCTTCTGCACCGGCTCCGTATTCTTCTGGAGCGCGGAAATCAAGGCGTGTCCGACCTCGTGATACGAGACAATGCGTCTCTCCTTCTGGTTCATCACGCGGTCTTTCTTCTCCTTGCCGACCAGAACCACCTCGACCGACTCAAAGAGATCCTTCTGGCTCACGGCCTTCCGTCCGTTCTTGACCGCGAGAATCGCAGCCTCGTTGACCATATTCGCGAGCTCCGAGCCGACTGCCCCGCTCGTCGCGAGACCGATTGCATCAAAGTCCACGGTGTCATCGAGCATGACATCCTTTGCGTGCACCTTCAGAATTTCGATTCTGCCCTTTAAGTCCGGCCGCTCCACAATAACGCGGCGATCAAAGCGCCCCGGGCGCAGGAGCGCGGGATCCAGAATCTCCGGCCGGTTGGTCGCACCGAGCACGAGGAGCCCCTTCGAGGAGTCAAATCCGTCCATCTCCGAGAGCAGCTGATTCAGGGTCTGCTCCCGCTCGTCGTTGCCGCCGCCGTAACGCGAATCGCGACTCTTTCCGATCGCATCGATCTCATCGATAAAGATGATGCAGGGCGCAGCCTCCTGCGCCTGGCGGAAGAGGTCGCGCACACGGGATGCGCCGACGCCGACGTACATCTCGACAAAGTCGGAACCCGAGAGCGAGAAGAAGGGCACATTGGCCTCACCTGCGACTGCCTTCGCGAGCAGCGTCTTACCGGTTCCGGGCGGCCCCACGAGGAGCGCGCCCTTCGGCAATTTTGCACCGATTTCCCGGAAGCGCTCGGGGTTATGCAGGAAGTCGACAATCTCGGTCAGACTCTCCTTCGCCTCGTCCTCACCGGCGACATCGGCAAAGGTCACGCCTGTCTCCTTCTGCACATAGACCTTCGCATTGCTCTTGGTGACACCACCCATGAAGCCGCCGCCGCCCCCGCCGACCCCCATGCGCCGAATCAGGAAGTTCATCGCGACAAAAATCAGAATGACAGGTAAAAAGAGCGCCGCTCCCGAGAGCAGCAGACCGCCGATGTCAAAGCGCTCCCGCGTCACGACCGCGCCTGCCTGATAGAGCTTCTCGGGCAGATCTCGATCGCTGTCCATGCGCGTTGTCACATAGTGCAAGGTGTATTTCTGGCCCTCCGGTTTCACATCAAAGCGAATCACCGAATTGCCGATTTTCGCCGAGACAATCGACTTTTCATCGATGCGGCGCAAGAACTCCGTGTACGAGACCTCTTTGACCTGGGCACTGTTTCGCTTGCCGCCGAGGGGCAACAGTAAATTGAAAAACAGCATGACGACCGCAAGCAACATGAGCAGCGGGAACAACAGATTGCCAAAGCCACGTCCGCCGCGATTGCCGTCATCGCCCGGATCGCTGTCCTCCGGATTCTCGTCCTCCTCGTCGTCCTCTCCGTCGTCACCGCGCATCCAACGCGGTACCAAACTCTCGGACACATGTCCGCCCAGCGATTGCATCCGACTTTTCAAGCTGCCGGTCAGCGGCTCTTCCCGAAAGGTGTAATCTTCTGTTTCCGGATCAAAGGAAATTTCAACGTGATACTTAGCCTCTAATTCTTTTCGTTTGCTCTCCCGTTCCTCCGGCGGGCAAGCCTTCAGCTCATCATAAATTTTCCTGTACTTCTGCTGGAGCTCTTCCGGCAACACAAAATCGTCTGTGTCCGCATCATCGCCGCCGAGCATCAAATCTCGCAGGCGCTGATAGAGCCCCCTTTTATCCTTCTTTCGTTTGCTCATAAACTCGTATTCTTTTCTCCTTTAAAATCAGACGGATTTCCCGTCCTCCCGGCTGAGATAATCCCGTTTTCTCACAATATCTGTGCTACTTAGTATAGCACTTCTTTTCTTTTTCGTGGGGAATCTTTTCATTGTCAACCGCCTGTGCTATGCTTCTTAGACCTATTCTTTTTTTCAGAGGAGCGCTCCATGAAAGCCAAAACACAGGCCCCGTCGATCACGACGGGGCCCATCACCGGACAACTGTTACTGTTTTTCTTTCCGATTCTGCTCGGCACCTTTTTCCAACAGCTCTACAACACCGTAGATACCGTGATTGTCGGCAGCTTTGTCGGCACCAATACCGCCCTCGCTGCGGTCGGAGGTGCGACCGGACAGCTTGTGAATCTGTTTGTCGGCTTCTTCATCGGTCTCTCCTCGGGCTGCGGCGTCATCATCTCGCAATACTACGGCGCGCGCGACCGGAACGCGGTCTCAAAGAGTGTCCACACGGCTCTGGCCTTTTCGCTGGTTTCCGGCGTCGTGATCATGGGGCTCGGCCTCTCGCTGACCAAATTCTCGCTCCGCGCAATGTCTCTGCCGGATGAAATCATGCCGGAGGCCTCTGCCTATCTCCGCATCTACTTCCTCGGCATGATTCCGAATCTCTTTTACAACATGGGAGCGGCCGTGCTCAGAGCGATCGGCGACTCCAGACGCCCGCTCTACTTTCTGATTCTAAGCTGTCTCAGCAACATTGTGCTCGACCTGGTCTTCGTGGTCTGTCTCCATCTGGGCGTCGCGGGCGCTGCGCTCGCAACCATATTCTCGCAGGCGGCTTCTGCGATTATGGTCCTCTATGTCCTGCTCCACACGGACAGTGAAGTGCGCCTCAACCCGCGAGAACTCCGCATGGACTTCGGCTGGCTCAAAAAAATGATCTATGTCGGCCTCCCGGCCGGTCTGCAGAGCACCATGTACACCATTTCGAATATCATTGTGCAGGCGACCGTCAACAGCTTCGGCACCAACACCATTGCCGCTGTCACGGCCTATGGCAAGATGGACGTGCTGTTCTGGATGGTCATCAATGCCTTCGGCATTGCGATTACGACCTTCGTGGGGCAAAACTACGGCGCAGGACAGGTAAAACGCGCCTTTCAGGGCTTCCGCATCTCCTTCGCGCTCTCCGCATTCGCGACCCTCTTTCTCTCGGCCGTCATATGGTTCTTCGGCATGGACTTCCTGCACTTTTTCACGAAAGATCCCGATGTCCTCGCGATTTGCCGGCGTCTGATTCACTATGTGGTGCCTTTCTTTATCACCTACATTCCGATTGAGCTCTGTTCCGGCACGCTGCGCGGCATGGGCAACAGCTGGATACCCATGATTATGACCATGATAGGCGTCTGTGTGCTCCGCCTGTTCTGGATTTTCCTCGCCGTGCCGCTGCACCGCGATATTCTGACCCTGATGACGGCTTATCCAATCAGCTGGATTACGACCTCCGTCGCGCTGAGCCTCTACCTCTTCCTGACCAGACACCGCTATCACCCGAAAAATCTGGTGAAGCAGAACTAAAAGAATGCCACGGTTCGAAAAAATCCCCGGCAGCATCTTTTGGATACTGCCGGGGATTTTTTCTGTCCGCACGCAATCAGCGCTCCGAAAGCGAAAAGTCGTCGTAACTCGCGGCGACCGCTCTGCCGTTTTGAAACAGAATCATCACGACCTGGTTGGAGTAAATGTCCTCGCCGAACTGATAAACCATATTGGACATGTGCTTTTCGTTGTCAAAGGTCTTCGAGAAGGGCTCGCCGTAGACATCCGCAATCTGTTGTCTCGTCGCCCCCATCGGAATCCCGTAAAGAGTGAGTTCCGGATCCGGTTCGGAACTGCCGATCTCGATTCCCTTGATCGTACAGTCCTTGACCGGCAAATCCTCATCCTGATTGTTCCGCACATTGATTCGAATGTGTCCGAAAGAGCCCCGATACTGCACGCGGCAACTTCCGGTTGCCCCGGCCTTCACAATTTCATTCTCGCCGCTGAATACCGCGCCTTCTTTCTGCAGACCCTCAAACGAAGTCGGCACCGAGATGGTCTGCGCACCGGCGCGCACCATATGCCTGCCCTCCTGCTTGTGTTTTTCGATTTTCAGGTCTACGGTCACCGTCTTCGCGGCGGCCTCGCTCTCTGCCGCCTCGGCAGCCTCTGCCTTGATGTCCGGAATGCTGCTCTCCGCCTGAATGGTCAGTGTCTCGGCGGATGTCTGTGCCGCAGTGTTCTTTTGACGCCCGCAGCCGGTGAGCAGACTCACGCTTAAGATTCCGATTGTCACCGCGCCGCAAACCGCGCTCCGCTTACTGCCTTTCACCTTGTCTCCTCCTCTGTTGCCCCGGGTTCGCAACCGACCTGAACCGGCTCCGCCGTGAGATCTCGAAAACGGCAGGCACTGGCCGGCGCCTCGCTGCCTATTTCTTCCTCGGTGGAGGGCAGTGCTTTCGTTTTCCCGTCGAGACTTCCGCAGGCAGCCATCCAACAGCTGAAAAATCCGATTGTCAGGGCAAACACGAAGCCCCTGATTCGCCGTCTCATCCGCACACCTCCCCCGCTTTTTCTCCATTGTACCATGCCCCCAAGTTCCTGTCCCGCAATGACAAAAAGCGGCTCACACCGCTCTCGTGTGAACCGCTTTTGTGACAGGACTCCTGCTGCGCCCGACAGGACTTGAACCTGCACGGTCTCCCACTGGAACCTAAATCCAGCGCGTCTGCCAATTCCGCCACGGGCGCCGACTCTTGCTATTTTACGCAAGCTCTCCGAAACTGTCAATTGACCTTTGGGACAAGGCAGGTTTTATGTTATGATAGGAACAGCATAAGGGTGGCGTTGCCGCCGCAAAGACAGTTCGGAGGCTTGCTTGGATACTAAAAATTTGAAATATTTTGTCGGTGTCGCGCGTTACGGTTCCATCAATCAGGCTGCGAAAGCCATGTATATCTCCCAGCCTCAGCTCTCGCATATCATCAAGAGCATCGAAGAGGAAGTCGGCTTTGACCTCTTTCAGCGCACCAACCAGGGCGTGCGGCTCACCAGAAACGGCGAGAGTTTTCTCTCGCATTGTCAGGTGATTCTCGACGAGATGGACAGCCTGGACCGCTTCATCAACCAGACGCACCAGCAGGGAAGTCGTCTTGTGGTCTCGATGACCCGCTTCTCCCACACGGCGGTATGCTTTAACGAGGTTGCCTGCCGCCACCAGAACCAAGAAAGCCTGTTTCTCCGCCTCCGGGAGACCGATGCGATGGATGTCGTGGACGATGTGGCCAGCGGCTATTCGGAAATCGGGGTCTTACACTTCTCCGTCTCCGAGAGCGAGAGCATGCTCCGGAACTTTGAAAACAAGCGACTTCGCTTTCAGAGCATTGCCCGCTTTAAGCCCTATGTATTTCTCTCAATGGATCATGAGTTGCTCCGCGGCAAGGAAGTCCGTGAACTGGATATCCGCGACCTATTAAACTACGGCTTTGTGCGCTACATCGGGCAGTATGAAGACTTTTTTTACCACATTGCGACCGAGAACGGCATTGTGGATCTCAACGACTCCGCAAAAATCGCCTATGTCAACGATCGCATGGAGCAGATTAGGCTCCTTGCGCGCTCCAATTTTTACACGATAGGTATTCCGAAATATCCCGACGAGGGCATGCACTACAATGTCGTGAACATTCCGCTCCGCGCGACCAACGAGCATCTGCGCTTCGGCATTCTCACGAAAGAGAGTAAGCGTCTGACCGACATCGAGGACGAGTTTATCGCAGAACTCAAGTCGCGCTACGGTGCGCTCTCGGACGAGGCCGAGGCAGCTGCTCAGTGAGTCGTCCCGTTCGGATCTCCGTACCGTTCGCTTTCTGCCGCCCGGCACATTCTTTCGCCGCTTCGGGACATAAAAAGAGAGAAACCGCTTTCTGCTGCGGTTTCTCTCTTTTTATGTTTCCGTACTCTGCTCCGGCTTTTAGCGTTCCGTCTCGCTCCGCTGTATCTCCCCGGCCATCGGCGACTCCGGCAAGCGCTGCAAGGTCAGAATCGAGGCATACTTTCGCACGGCAGGTTTACCGTACGCCTGACACTTGCTCAGAGCCTTCTGCGCCAGCTCTCCATGCGGTAGCGGCTGTGCTCGCGCGCCTCTCGCACTTCGCGGAGGAGACGCGGCAGGTCCTCGTTAAAGGTACCCGCAAGCGCCAGATAGTTCGAGGCGTGGTTCGTGCGGAACACGGTCCCCGGCGAATCAATGTGCGTTAAGAAGAGTTCTGTCTCATCCATAATCTGATCCGGCTTTAAGAGCTCCATCTCGCCCCGCTGTATCTCCTTGGCCATCGGCGACTCCGGCGAGAGGTGCAGGGTCAGAATCGAGGCATACTCCGGATTCATTGCGTTGATGAGCTCTGCGGACTTCACGGCGTGTGCCTCCATGCCCGCACTGCCGCCGAGGCCGGAAATCAGCGTGACCGAGGTCTGAATGCCGCAGCGCTTTAACTTTTGACCTGCCGCAATGATTTCTGCCGCCGTCTCGCCTTTTTGAATATGCACGAGGACCTCATCGTCCCCCGACTCAGCGCCGAGGTAAATCATCACGAGACCGGCTTTCCGAAGCGCTACCAGCTCTTCCTCCGACTTTCTGAGCACATCCTTCGCCGTGCCGTAGGAGGTAATGCGCTCGGCATAGGGGAAATTTTTCTTCACATAATTCAAAAGTTCCAAAAGGAGCTCGGTTTTCACGACCAGCGCATCGCCGTCCGCAAAGAAGACGCGCTGCACATAGGGGCCGTAGGTATCCCGGCATTCGTCGAGATCCGCAAGAATCTCCTCTCGCTTTCGCACGCGGAACTGCTTGCCCGTGTACATGTGGCAAAAGGTGCACTTGTTGTGCGAGCATCCTATGGTTACCTGAATAATTAAACTGCGCGCCTCGCTCGGCGGGCGGTAGACATCACCTTCATATTGCATCTGCTTCCCTTACTCCTTCATCTCCGGACACATTTGTCTCAGTATAGCTGATTTGTGTCAAAAAGGCGAGTGTGGGAAGCAGCACTGACCCATTTTTCAAACTCCTGATCCGTGCACCGCACATAGTGTGTGCCCTCGACAAGATGGTTCGTCCCCTTATTGTAGTCGATGCCGGAAGTCTTATAGTCGTAAATTTCAGCAACCCTCTGTTTTTCCACAATCGGATTCGGCACAGGAATGGCAGACAGAAGACTTCTCGTGTATGGATGAATCGGGCGTGAGAAGATTTCATCCTTGGATCCGGTCTCCAACAAATGCCCGAGATGCAGAACACCGATTCGATCGGAGATATATTTAACCATCGCGAGATCGTGCGCGATGAAGAGATACGCCGTCCCCGTCTCCTCTTGAATATCCTTCATGAGATTTACAACCTGAGCCTGAATTGAGACATCCAGTGCAGAAATGCACTCGTCCGCAATAATGAGTTTCGGATTCATCATGAGCGCCCGCGCAATGCCGACGCGCTGCCTCTGTCCGCCGGAAAACTGATGCGGATAGCGCGAGTGGTGCTCTGGATCCAGACCGACTTTCCGGAGCATTTCCTTAATGCGCGCCTCCCTCTCTCCGGCATTTTGACAGCTGTGGTGGATGTCGAGCCCTTCGCCTATAATATCCCCTATCGTCTTTCTCGGATTCAACGACGCCATCGGATCCTGAAAGATCATCTGCATCTGCCTGCGGAGGTTTTTCTCGGTCTGACGACTCATTTTCCCGGAGATATCCATGCCGTTGAATTGAACCGTTCCGGCCGTCGGATGATAGAGGCGAATGACTGCTCTGCCGATTGTCGACTTTCCCGAACCGGATTCGCCGACCAGACTGTAAGTCTCGCCGGGCCAAATCTGAAAGCTGACATCGTCCACCGCTCTGACCGCATACGTTCTGCTGACCGGAAAATACTGCTTGAGTCCGTTCACTTCGAGAAGAGGCTCCGCATTATAATTCGCCACCATACTGTTCCGCCTCCTTCTTCATCCGCTCAATTTTTCGTTTTAGCTCTGTCGGCATCTCCACCCGCGGTGCCCTCGGATCGAGAAGCCAGGTCGCCGCACAGTGGCTGTCGGTAATTTGAAACATGGGCGGATCGAGTTTATCATCAATCGCGAGCGCATACACATTTCTCGGCGCAAACGCATCTCCCGCCTTCTCATGCAACAGATTCGGCGGAGAGCCGGGAATCGTACACAACCTGTCATCATCTGTGTCGAGATCCGGCATTGCGGAGAGCAGCCCCCATGTGTAAGGATGTCTCGGATCGTAGAAAATTTCGTTGCTCTTGCCCTTCTCGACAATTTTCCCGGCGTACATGACATTCACATAGTCAGCAACTTTTGCGACAACGCCCAAGTCGTGGGTGATGTAAACGACAGAGAGTCCTCTCTCTTTTTGAACTCTGCGGATCAGCTCTATAATCTTCGCCTGAATCGTGACGTCAAGTGCCGTCGTGGGCTCATCGCAAATCAGAAGATCGGGGTTACAGGCTAGCGCAATCGCAATGACAACCCGCTGCCGCATGCCGCCGGAGAGCTGATGCGGATATGCCTTCATGCACTTCTCGGCATTCTCAATTCCAACCTCATCCAACAGTTGAACAGCCTTCCGGTAGGCCTCCTTCTTCGGCGTACGATAGTGCCAGATCATTCCCTCCATAATCTGTCTGCCGATTTGCATTGTGGGATCCAGCGATGTCATCGGATCCTGGAAAACCATTGCAATCCGCTTGCCATTGATATGCCGTCGAATCCATTTCTTGTCTTTCGTGAGAATATCCACTTTCTCTGCCGTGCCATCGTCGTGACAATAGCGGAACTCTATGTTTCCGTGATTGATCACTGCATTTTTCGCGAGTATGCCCATTGCCGCGCGCATTGTGACAGACTTTCCGGATCCCGACTCGCCGACAATGGCGACCGTCTCCCCTCTGTAGAGATCAATGTTGACATCGCGGATTGCATGCACGGCACCCGCCGTCGTCTGAAATGTTATATCGAGATCGCGGATATCAAGTATTTTTTCTTCGCTCATGGACTTACCTCCCTCTTACATCTCCTTCAACTTCGGATCCAGCGCCTCGCGCAACCCATCGCCGACCAGATTGAAACTCAGCATCAAAAGTGCCATGACGGTGATCGGCGGAAGAATCTGGAACGAGTGCGTCGTAAAAGAGTTGAAGCCATCACTGATCAGAGAGCCCAAAGAACACTCCGGAACCGGAATTCCCAGTCCCACAAAAGAGAGAAAAGCCTCTGTGAAGATGGCCGTGGGAATGGAAAACATGACCTGTGTGATAATCGGACCAATGATATTGGGCAGAATTTCCTTGAAAATGATGAAGAAAGGACCTGCCCCGAGTGTCCGGGAGGCAAGTACAAATTCCTGTTCCTTTAATTTCAGCATCTCTGCCCGCGCAATGCGACTCATACCGATCCACTCTGTCAGCATCAGCGCAAAGATAATGGTCAACATCCCCGGCTTCAATATCAACAGAAGAAGCGTTACGATCACAAGCCGCGGAATTCCGTTTGAGATTTCCAGAATGCGCTGCATGATGATATCGACTTTGCCCCCAAAATATCCGGAGATCAAACCGTAACTCATGCCGATGAGCATATCAATCACTGCTGCCGCAATCGCAATCATCAGAGACACGCGTGCGCCGGACCAGGTTCTGGTCCAGAGGTCCCGCCCGAAATTATCCGACCCGAACCAGTAATAGACGTTATCAAGTTTTTTCTCCCGATAACTGTTTACTTTCTTAGATCCGCTTGTCGTCAAAATAGTCTCACTGCCATCCAGAATTCCAAACCGCTCGAGTCCGGGAACACGGGGTGCAAAGTTTTTCTGCGCAATGTTCTGCGCACTGTAAGAGTACGCATTCATTTTCGGGCCGACAGCCGCCAGTGCCACAATCAGAGCAATCAGAATCAGCCCGACCATTGCGCTCCTCTTCCGGACAAAGCGGATGAACGCCTCTTTCCAGAAACTCTGCGCAGCAAAATTTGAGTCAATTGCGATCTCTTTCGCATTGTTTTTTAAGCAAAAGTCCTTTGCTGTGGGGACATATGCCGCAGCATCCGCGTTCACTGCTGTTTCTCTCATCTCAGCCTCCCTCCTTTGCCAGCCTGATTCTCGGATCAATAATACCGTAGAGAATATCGACAGCGAGCATAATTGCGATGTACATCGCAGAGTAGATAAAGCTCAGAGAAATTACGACATTGTAGTCATTGCTCTGGATCGCATTGACAAGCAGTGAACCGACGCCGGGAATTGCAAAAATTTTCTCTACGACGAGGGAACCGGTCATCAAATCGACAATCAGAGGCGCCAGAACTGTGATGATGGGAATCAGGGCGTTGCGAAGTGCATGGCGGAACAGCAGAGCTCTTCCGGACAACCCTTTCGATTCTGCGAGAAGCATATATTCGCTGCCGAGAACTTCTATCATCTCTGATCGTGTGAATCGCGCAATCGAAGCCAATGTAAACATTGAAAGCGCGATGCTTGGCAACACACTTGCGTTCAGCGCTGCCTGCGTGCTGTACAGCATTGGAAACCAGTGAAGCTTAAACCCAAACTGAAAACTGAGCGCCAGTGCAAACACATAAGAAGGAACTGAGACGCCAATGACCGAAATGACAGTCGCAAGAGAATCCCAGATGGTATCTCTGTTCAGCGCTGCAACCAATCCGAGCAGCAGACCAACCAGCGCCCCGATTGCGACTGCCATGCCGCCGATTCCAATCGAAATGGGAAGACGCTGTGCAATCAGCTGCGCAATCGGCGTATTTTTGGAGATGTTATAGCTGACGCCAAAGTCCCCGCGGAGCATATTGAATACGTACCTGAAAAATTGAAGGACAACGGGCTGATCCAAGCCATACTTCGCATATAACAGAGCTCTCTGTTCAGCATTCAGCTTTTCATCATTGAAGGGTGAACCTGGCATGAGCTGCATCAAAATGAACAGAACCAGCAGAATGACCAACAGCGTGAAAACAGCAGTCAGAACCCGTTTGAGAACATATTTTTTCAATGTAATTGCCTGCTTTCAGAAATTGAAAAAGAGGCCGCGCCACATACATGACGCGGCCTCTTCGCACTGTGAGGATTAATTAGATTTTACAGTGTCTTTGTAAACACGGTTCAGAGCGACCGGATGATAGTCGATACCTGTTACTTTGGAAGAAATCATCTGTGCATTGGACTGTGTGTACAGCGGAAAAATAACCGCATTGTCCATGACAATCTTCTCCCCATCCAGCAGTTTTGCCCAGCGACCTGCTGCGTCCATTGCCAGATCGCCTGTTGTGCATGCCGCCAGTATCGCATCATAGTCTGCATTGCTCCACTCGCCGTAGTTATTGGAATTACCCGTGCCCCACATGCCAAGGTAGGTCATCGGATCCGCGTAGTCAGGCCCCCATCTTGTGAGTCCCACTTCAAAGTTGCCGTCCTGCATATCCTGAACTCTCTGCTTCTTTGGTTCCACAACAAGGTTGACTGTGAGCCCCGGAAGGGTGGTCTCCCACTGTTCCTTCAAAACCTGTGCAACTTTCTGCGGCGCATCGTCAGCGTCCACTATCATATTGAGGCTGATGCTGCTGACGCCGAGCTCTGCAAGCCCCTTCTTCCAATAGTCCGCAGCTGCAGCTGCGTCAAACCTGCAGACATTCTCAAACTTCTTCTGGTCTCCGGCAAAGTCAGAGCCATCTGGTCCTGTCGCGAAGTCGATTGGAACCGCTGTGTAAGTCGGAATAGAACCGTCTTTCAAAACATCGGTCGTAATACTCTCGCGATTGATTGCCATGGTCATTGCGAGACGAACATTCAGATTGCTGAGCTCCTTGGCCTTGCTGATATTCGGCACCACATACCAGAGATAGCCCGCCGCAATCGCATGGAACGTTGGGTCGTCCTTCACCTGATCAACCTGCTCGCCGTTCACAAGCGTAGTGTCAACAGCGCCTGTCTGATAACTCATCAGCGCCTGCTGCGAATCCTGAATTACTTGGTAGTTGATGCCGGTGAGTTTAACCCGTTCGACATCATAGTAATTCGGATTCTTTTTGAGATGCAAGGTTGTCGCCGCAGGCTCATAGCTGTCCAGAATAAACGCTCCGTTCGACAGCGTTGTCTCCGGACTCGTGGCAAAAGTATCGCCGCAGGACTCGAAAAACTTCTGGTTGACCGGATAAAATGTCGGGAAATACATAAGTCCCAGGAAATAGGGAACTTGAACATTCAGTTCCACTTTCAGAGTTTTGTCATCCACCGCTGTCACACCGAGTTCGCTCTTGTCCTTTTTTCCGGCAATGATATCCGCTGCATTTTTAATCTGCCCGACATCGCTGAGCATATACGCATACTCTGATGCGACCTTCGGATCGACAGCTCTCTGCCAAGCAAAGACAAAATCCTGCGCCGTAACCGGATCTCCGTTGCTCCACTTTGCATCATCTCTGATTTTGAACGTATAGCTCAGTCCATCTTCAGAAATTTGCGTATCGGCTGCGAGCGCCGGAACTGCCTCTCCGTTTTTATCCATCTGATAGAGACCATCGGTATAATCCGCGATTACCTCAAACGATGTTCCATCGACTGCTTGCTGTGGGTCCAGCGCCTCCACAGGCGTCTCCAACATGACATTCAGGTCGGATGTCCCGGAAGCCGCGCTCCCGTTTGCTACAGCCGTTGTCCCCCCTTCGGATGCAGCCTTGTCTTTGGAGGAAGCACCACAGGCAGCCAGACCAATCGTCATGGCAGAGACCAGCAGCAATGAAACAGCTTGTTTCCATTGTTTCCTCATCACTCATTCCCTCCTTCTGTTTTGTTTGAGATGTCTGTGTGGAATATATATTCTGATATATCTATTCTTCGCCCTGTCGCTTCACCGCTTTACCTTGGTAAACATCTCTTGCCAGATAACTTATCACTTTTCTTTATTCTCGTCAATGCATTTTTATGCAATTCACTTCACCGGAAAAAATCAGAACAAAAAAAGAGTGCTCTGCTTTCGCAGAACACTCTTCTCTTGAGAGCGATAGACGGGACTCGAACCCGCGGTCTCGACCTTGGCAAGGTCGCGCGT
>NZ_DBHIHF010000011.1:0-79358 GCF_057248925.1 Stomatobaculum sp. | reverse complement strand
AGGTCGACACACATCTTCTTAAATTCATAATCATAGCGCATGATAAAACCCTCCTCACTGTGACACTTTCGTGTCCAGTAAAGAGGGTACATATCATTAGGGGGTCTATGGCGAGCGTTTTTGTGCTTTTGGAGGCATTTAACCGTAAAGGGGCTGCTGCACTTGGACTTTTTTCCTTGTGCAACAGCCCCTTCATACATTCATTATAGCTTTTATCATCCATTTTATTTGCCCCAAACAGCCGCTGCATTCGACCTTACAAGCAGTTCTTCCACAGGCAGACCAATCGGACAAATATCATGACAAGATAACGACTTCCCGCATCCCTCAAAATATTTCTTCTTATATTCAGCAGAAATCTCATTCAAATGAGTGCTTTCCTGTTCTTCATTCAGAATCCGAAATGCGTTGACTGCAGCAACAGCGCCTGCAAAAGTCTCATTTGCAGAGAAGTTAGGACACACTTCAAGGCAGCAGCCACACATCAGACAGCGTGCCGACTGGTATCTCGGTTCATGTGTCCACGAACTCATATAAGCTTCACTTTCAAGCCAAAGGTTCAGTTTTTTCAAATTTTCAAACAGATTTGACCGGTCAACGATCAAATCTCTTACAAGCGGAAATTTGCTTAAAGGTTCCAAGGTAATTGTAGAACCTTTTAACGTATGTAGAAATGTAGAGCATGCCAGCCTCGGACGTTCGTTAATCAGCATGGCGCAAGCCCCACATTTTCGCACCATACAGCTACATTCCCAGCTGATGGGAGTAACTATATTCCCTGAGTTATCTTTCAAAGGGGTTCTACTGTTCAATTCCTTTAGAACAGTAGCAACAGAGCTGTTTCTGCTTCCGTCAAACTCAAATTCCTGCCAATAACTGTCTGCTTTCTGACTCTCCTGCCGCCTGATTCTTATTTTATATACCAAGTGAATCACCGCCTTTCTGGAACAGGTACAAAGGAAATCTGTATCTGCTTTCCATCAAATCTGACTACCGTTGTTTTAAGGTAATCATCGTCATTGCTCTTCGGATAATCCTCCCGCCAGTGTGCACCACGGCTTTCTTTTCTTGCAAGAGCACTCTTTAGAACTGCCATGCCAAGCAATGGAAGATTTCCTGTCAGCGCTTGTACCGTTTGAATCCCATTTAACAACGTATTCTCATTTCTGACAACTCCCATAGTCTCCTGCATCACTTTGTTTAATTGCTTTATTTCTGAAATTTGGGACGCTGGTGGAAAATCTATCTGTGTCGCACAAGATAGATCTACTACATCTGCCTGTTCGCATGCTGATTTTGCCGCAACACGTCCTCCGTATAACGCTCCTAACAGAGAATTTCCACCAAGACGGTTGGCACCATGATATTGGGCACAGCATTCTCCGGCAGCGTAAAGATTCTGAATCGGCGTTCTGTGCTGCTCATCCACCAGAATGCCTCCCATAAAATAGTGAATTCCCGGTAAAACAGACACCGGTTCCTTTCGTATATCTTTATGCAGATAGGTCATACAATCGTCTGCCAGACCAGATAGCTTATTTGAAATAATCTCGTCCGATATTTCCGTCATGTCAAGAAATACCTCTGATTCATGGCTGACCTTCCATATCTCTCTGGCGGTAATATCTCGTGGCATCAGATTTCCAAGCTCCGGGTATTTTTCCTCCATGAAATACCATTGTTTTCCATCTTTCATGGCAAACAACCTGCCACCTTCCCCTCTGGCCGCCTCGCTGATGAGCATGCGTTTTCCACCACATTTCACAGTTGTCGGATGATACTGGATCATCTCGCCATTTGCCAGAGGAACACCAAGCCGGAACAATTCTGCGGTGACTTCTCCTGTATTGCTCAGCGAACCCGTTGTATTTCCAAACAATCCGTGCATACCACCGGTGGCAACAATAACCGCATCCCCCGGTAATTCCACAGTCTCCTGACTGTATTCATCCCTGATTACGCAGCCACAACAAATATTGTCACACAGACGAAGTGTTAGGAAAGAATGATGGCTGAACCGTTCTACCATACCAGATGCTTCTTTCCTGCGAACAGCGTCTATCATAGCTGTCATGATCTGCTTCCCGGTATCGCTCTGCGCAAAAGCAGTCCTTTTCTTTTTCTGCCCGCCAAAATTCCGCAGATCCACATCATCATAGCCGCTCATGTTAAATTGAACTCCAAGTTTTAACAGCCAGTGCACCAGCTCCGGTGCTGCCTGTGTCATTCCCCAAACTGCATTTGGGTCTGCCAGACCGCAAGCCGCCTTTATTGTATCTGTGAAATGTTCTTCGGGACTGTCGTTTTCATCTTTTGTATTCAAAGCTGCGTTGATACCGCCCTCCGCCATAACAGACTGCGCCCGCTCTGATGGAAAGGAGGAAACCAGTTTTACATTGCATCCATTTTCCGCTGCCTGCAAAGCCGCTGAAAGTCCTGCCAGTCCAGCACCTATAATAATAATTGTCTTACTCATAGATATTGCCACCCAATATAATAGAAAATAACTGCGCCCGCTATAAACAGAAGGAGCACCGAAAGAATCAAATAAATATCACCCCTTCGTTCTTTATAACTGATGATTCCCAGCGATACGAGCAATGGGCGGATATTGATAAAAATATGAACAAAGATTGCCGCCACGAACAAAAGCTGAGTTACCATCTTTACCGTTGTAAAAGGGAACAAAATATATGTCCCATTCTGCACCTTTCCAAACAAGCCAATATGGAAGAACAGCAGGATCAGTATTACCATCCCACTGGCTCGTCTCGCCCAGAATATGGCGTTCTGTTTCAGATACATTTTTCCGGATTGTTTCGCTGCCCGTAAACTCTGAACTGTCAGGACGGTACCCATCACCGTATGCACAACAAGAATACCAACACCAATCCATGCAAGAATTTTCCCTGCACTACTTCCAACTCCGTTCAGCATAAAGCTGCCCATGATTCCATGAATCATAAAAATGAGAAGCATTACAACAGACAAAATCGTATTCCATTTTCTCATAAATTCCCGCTCACCTCATTTCTTCGCTGTCCATGATCATATAGTCCATCTGTGTTAGCGTTGTAACGTCAATAAAATCATCCGATGCCAGGAATACATCATACTTTCCACTTACCACTCTTGATAGCATCATTGTGTTACTGTACTCTTTCAGATCTACGGAGAAACCGGCCTGTTTCAACCTGTCACAGAGTTTCTTAGCATAACTGACAAGCGGATAATCCGTCTCAGATACATATAACCGAAAACTAATGTCCGTTTTCATGAGATCTGTTTCATTTGTTTCCGAATCGTCCAGTGCCAATTCTTTTAATTTATTCCGGGTGTTCTCGTTGTCGAGACCATCTGACACCATATTAATGCCGAGAACATAAGAGCCTTCCAACTGTGCGGAGGCTTGAGCCGCCTTTTTTGACTTCGGTGTTGCTCCTGTGACTGCATCAATCATAGAAAGCGGTGAATGTAAAATGGCACCAAACCCTACAAGAAAAACAATCGTAACAACTAACAGAATCAGTTTTCGTTTCACATTCCCACCTCATTTCCTATTTTTTCAAAATTCTCATTGCGTTTAAAACAGCAATTATGGTAACGCCTACATCACCAAATACAGCTTCCCACATTCCCGCAATACCAAGAGCGCCAAGAATCAGGAACACACTCTTAATCCCAAGAGCAATCACTATATTCTGCATGACAATCTGTTTTGTCGCTTTTGCTACTTCAATCGCATCCACCAGCTTAGACGGTTCATCTGTCATCAGAACTACATCTGCTGCTTCAATGGCCGCATCCGAACCAAGCCCACCCATTGCAATACCAACATCTGCACGGGCAAGGACAGGAGCGTCATTGATACCATCACCAACAAAAGCCAATTTGCTTCCCGGTCTCTTTTTACTATCTAAAAGCTCAACCTTTTCCACTTTTTGGTCAGGAAGCAGCTGTGCATAATATTCATCCAACTGCAATTCTTCTGCAACGGACTTCCCAATTTTTTCATCATCACCGGTAAGCATGACTGTTTTTTCTACGCCGATATGTTTCAGGTCAGAAATTGCTTTTTTACTGTCCGGCTTCACTTCATCTGTTATCAAAATACATCCTGCATATTGACCATCTACAGCCAAATAAACTTTTGTACCTGCGTTTTCACAGGTTGTGTACTCTATACATTCTGTATCCATAAGTTTCGTATTGCCAGCAAAAACTTTCTTTTCCCCTGCCATTACACTGATTCCATATCCTGAAATTTCCTTATAATCAGAAATCACTGACTGATCAATTTCTTTTCCATAAGCAGCAAGAATGGATTTTGCAATAGGATGGTTAGAAAAACTCTCTGCATCTGCCGCATACTCCAGAACCTGTTCTTTTGAAAATCCTTTTGCAGGCAAAATATCCGTCACATTGAAAACACCTTTTGTAAGTGTTCCGGTTTTATCGAACACAATAACGCTGACATTATTAAGTGCCTCTAAATAATTGCTTCCTTTTACAAGAACACCTCGTTTAGATGCTGCACCAATGCCGCCGAAGAAAGTCAGCGGGATTGAAATAACCAATGCACATGGACAAGATACCACAAGGAAAACAAATCCTCTGCGAATCCACTCTGTCCAGCCTCCGCCAAGAATGATCGGTGGCAGAATCGCCAGAAAAGCTGCTAAGATTACAACCACAGGTGTATAATAACGTGCAAATGTAGTAATAAAATTTTCTGTTGGTGCTTTTCGGCTTGACGCATTTTCCACAAGATCAATAATCTTTGAAGCCGTAGATTCACCAAATGCTTTTGTTGTCTTAATCATTAAGACACCCGTCTGATTCATACAACCGGAAAGTGCTTCGTCTCCTTTATGAACACTTCTCGGAACTGATTCTCCTGTTAAGGCGCTTGTATCCAGCATAGAATCTCCATCCAATACCACACCGTCTAATGGAATTTTTTCACCAGGCTTTACAATAATAATCTCACCAATGGAGACATTTTCTGGAGATATGGTAATCAATTCCCCATTTCTTCTTACTGTAGCAGAATCTGGACGTATATCCATTAAGTCTGATATAGATTTTCTTGAACGCTTAACAGCCAATGACTGAAAAAATTCACCTACCTGATAGAATAGCATAACAGCAACTGCTTCTGGATATTCACCAATGACAAAAGCCCCAATCGTAGAAACACTCATCAAAAAATGTTCATCAAATACACGCCCCTTTGAAATGTTCCTCACAGCCTGCCATACAACATCTCCACCAAGAATAACATAAGAAACTATGAGAAAAGCTAACTCGATAGGCAGTGGCACTTTCGCAAAAACAGTCAATGCCATACCAATGGCATAGATTGCTGCACCAGTCGCTAAACGAACTGTCAACTTCTTATCCTCATTGTTATAGGATTCATTGGCCTCCTGCTTTTTTTCCGGTATATAAGATTCCTGTACAATTTCAGAAACTTCCACATCTGGCTCATGGCTATGAACAATCGTTTCAATCTGACTGGCTATCGTATCTGCGGCTGTCTGAGCAACAATGATTGTAAGCGTCTGCTTCATCAGATTTACCACTGAGGATTGCACTCCATCCAACTCTCCGACTTCTTTTTCAATTTTTGCGGAACAATTCGGACAGTCCAACCCTTTTAACGAATAACTCTGTGTAACATTCATAACGGTTTCTTCCTGAACTTCCACATCTGGCTCATGACTATGAACAATCGTTTCAATCTGACTGGCTATCGTATCTGCGGCTGTCTGAGTAACATTGATTGTAAGCGTCTGCTTCATCAGATTTACCACTGAGGATTGCACTCCATCCAACTCTCCGACTTCTTTTTCAATTTTTGCGGAACAATTTGGACAGTCCAACCCTTTTAATAGAAATATGCGTTTCATGATAATCTCCTTATAATTTGTTTAATTGTTCAATTACTCAACTATAATGTTAAAAAATATTATTTCTGCCAAAGATGCTCAAATCCCTTGTCAATAATCTCTTTCACATGATCATCTGCCAGCGAGTAGTAAACTATCTGTGCTTCTTTACGGAATTTTACCAGATTCGCAAGGCGTAATGCCTTTAACTGATGCGAAATTGCAGATTTTGTTACCCCCAGTAGCACTGCAAGATCACATACACACATCTCACTCTGTTCTAGAGCGTGTAAGATTTGTACTCTAGTTCCATCTCCAAATAGCTTAAACAAAGAAGCCAACTGGATATAATCATCTTTTGGCTGCATCTTGGATTTCACATCATTCACAATATCCTCATGAATTACATCGCAATTACAAATATAAGACGTTTTTGGCATATATTCACCTCCAAATAATAATAGTTGAACAATTACTCAACTATTATTATACTTATTTTTAAATTCATGTCAATAAGCTGATGTTAGTTCCCCATAAATTTTACAATTAAAACCAGCTCTTTATTCTTTTCTTAATCTTTTTTCCCAGTATACCGTTTTGGCTTTCTTGTCACACTTCCATCTGCATGACGTTCCACATTATCTCTGCTTGTTCCGGAATGTAATATCCAAGCTGAATCCTTACAGCTTCATACAGTTTGCTGACGGTAGGGAAACAGTAAGGTATTCCGGTTCTGTCAAGAGAAGATCATTCTGAATTTCTTTTTGAACCAACTCCGAATAATGATTGTGTTCAAACAAAACATCCAAAAGAATGTAGAATGGCCTGTTATTGATCGGTGAATCATAGGTGAACTTAAAATGCTTTTTTCGATATTGTTCTTTCCAATCCGCTTCTGTTCCTCAACATCCTTAAAAGGAAAAATCTCCGATGCACGATCTAAATACTTATCCAAATCTGTCCCTGACTCGGCAATAATATCAATATCTGTGGATAACCGACGCGGATGTTCCATCAGCAACATAAGACAGGCACAGCCAATGATAAGTCCTATGATGCAACCCATGATAACTTAGAGGATGACACCCATCAAGATATCCACCAAGTTAGCCACCAAGATTCTACGCCGTCAGCAGTTAGGCATTCCATTCTTTCATCGGCGTTACGGAAAACGATGTGCTCATTTTGAGCACATCGTTTTTCTCCGCAACTGGGAAATCAACGTCCTGCCATTCTCCCTGCATGGCTTTCCTGCCCCCTTCCGGCGGCGTTTTCCGGCTCTCCTTCTCAGGGTCATCGCCTGGTATCCCATGCAGACGGTCATGCGGTTTTCAAGGTGCAACGGGCAAAACGGCAACAAAAAAGCCGTCACAAAACAGACCACCCCTGCCTTCGCTTTTTCTGGAAGGTCATGCTAGTCGGTTATGTAACGGCTGAAAGCCAAGATGTTCAGCCCCGCAGGGCCGGAACAAATATGTAAAAATATGTTATATTCAATTGTTGGGATAGATTACCACAAAAATCGAGCTGTGTCAGCAAAAAGTTTTGAAAGCGTGTCATTTTCGGCAGCTTGCAAGAAAAATTGAGGGAAACTTTTGCAAAAAGAGAGAGGGCTGGACGGTGCCAGCCCTCTTGACAAGCAAATTTATATAGTTTGAAGGCGATTTTTCAATGCTATGATATTTTGATGGATCTGCATAATCACATCCTTAAACGCAGCATCATCTTTTCCAGTCGGGTCTTCCAATCCCCAGTTATCATCAAATGGTCTACCAATAAAAGGGCATTCTACATTGCATCCCATCGAGATTGCAAAATCCGGTTCAGGAATCGCAGAAATCATCTTAGAATACTGCGTCTGCTCCATGTCGATGCCATAAAGCTTCTTCATCAACCGCACGGCATCCTGATTGATTTGCGGCTTGGTTTCCGTTCCGGCAGAATAGCTTTCAAACACGTCGGACGCCAGCGCTTTGCCCAATGCCTCCGCAATCTGGCTGCGGCAGGAGTTATGGACACAGATAAATGCAACTTTTGGTTTGGTCATGCGGGAAACCTGCCTTTCGTTTTGTTTGCGATTTTTACGAGGAAAAGCATCACAGGCACTTCGGTCAATACACCAACCGTTGTGGCAAGTGCGGCAGGAGAAGTCGTTCCGAATAGAGCGACAGATACCGCAACCGCCAATTCAAAGAAGTTGGATGCACCAATCATTCCGGCAGGTGCGGCAATGCGGTGTGGCAGCTTAAGCAGCCAGCAGACACCATAGGCAATGCTGAAAATCAAAAAAGTCTGCAAAACCAACGGTATGGCAATCAACGCGATGTGTAGGGGATTTTCCAAAATAACCTGCCCTTGGAAAGCGAAAATCAGTACAAGCGTCAGCAGAAGTCCAATGGTTGTAATGCCGTCAAACTTTTTGACAAAGGCGTTTTCGAAATACTCTGCGCCCTTTTTCTGGGTCACAAAATATCGCGTCAGCATACCACCCGCAAGGGGAATAACGACGAACAGCACCACGGACAATATCAGTGTATCCCACGGCACAAACACATTCGAAACGCCCAGTAGGAACTTCACAATGGGGACGAATGCCACAAGGATAATGAGGTCATTGGTCGCCACCTGCACCACCGTGTATGCCGGATCTCCCTTGGTCAGTGCGCTCCACACAAAGACCATTGCCGTGCAGGGCACAGCACCCAACAGTACTGCACCGGCAAGATATTCGGTAGCAAGCTCCGGTGTGATGAACGCCTTGAACACCACGAAGAAAAACAGACTTGCCATGCCGTACATGGTAAAAGGCTTGATGAGCCAGTTGACGATCCAAGTGACGAACAGCCCTTGGGGTTCTTGCCCACATTTTTGATGCTGCGGAAGTCTACCTTCATCATCATGGGATAGATCATCACCCAGATGAGGATCGCCATGGGAATCAACACCCGTGCATACTCGAACCGATTCAGAAACTCCGGAATCTGCGGCAGGAACTTGCCGATGCAGATTCCAACCGCCATACAGAGAATGACCCATACAGTCAGATATTTCTGAAAAAATCCAATGGGAGATGTGTTATGTTCGTTCATGCTCTTACCTTCTTCAAAATAGAAATGACTTCATCCTTTTTCAGCACCTTGCCATAGGACACCACCTGACCATCTACCACCAGCGCAGGTGTTGTCATCACTCCATAGGCGGCGACTTTTTCAAAGTCCCGCACATGGTCGATGGTAGCATCCATGCCGAGTTCCCGCAGTGCTTCTTCGGTTTCCACTTCCAGTGCGTTGCACTTGGCACAACCTCCACCGAGAATTTTAATGCCGGATTCCTTCTTTTCAGCTTCTGCCGCCTGGATGGTTTCCGACGTACAGTTGCCTCCGCAGCAGTAAGACTGCTTTTGCTCTTCTTTTTTCTTTCCAAATCCGAAAATTGACATGATAGTCCCTCCAAATCATAAGATAATGCCCTGAAACAGGTTGAATAAATAGCCTACAACGATAATGCCCGCAGCGCAGATGGCGATAAAAACACCCAGCAGCTTTGGCTTGACTGCCTTGCGCAACATAATCATTGACGGCAAAGACAGCGTGGTAACCCCCATCATAAAGGCAAGCACCGTACCAAGCTGTGCGCCTTTTCCAAGCAAAGCCTCAGCAATGGGAATCGTGCCGAAAATATCGGCATACATGGGAATGCCGATGATGGTTGCTAATATTACGCCGAAGGGGTTATGGCTGCCGAGAACCGCCACAACCCAGCTTTCGGGAATCCAGTTGTGAATGACAGCCCCGATGCCTACGCCGATGAGAATATACGGAAAGACCTTCTTGAAGGTTTCCGCCACCTGATCCTTGGCATAAACCAGCCGTTCCTTCTGCGTCAGTGTTGGGGAGGCAATGTCCACGGCAGATGCCCTGCGGATAAATTCCTCCACCTGATTTTCCATGTGCAGCTTTTCAATCAACGTACCGCCAGCCACAGCAATCACAAGCCCCAGCACCACATAGAGAATCGCAACCTTTGCCCCGAAAATACTCATCAGAAGAACAAGACTCCCCAAGTCCACCATAGGCGATGAAATCAGGAACGAGAAGGTCACACCCAGCGGCAGTCCGGCACTGGTAAATCCGATAAACAGTGGAATGGACGAGCAGGAGCAGAACGGTGTTACCGTGCCGAGCAGAGCTGCGATGCAGTTTGCCCATATACCGTGAAACCGCCCCATAATTTTCTTACTGCGTTCCGGCGGAAAATAACTCTGAATGTAGGAGATCAGATAAATCAGCACACAGAGCAGCACGGTGATCTTAATCACATCATAGAGGAAGAACTGGATGCTCCCACCGATTCGGCTTGTCGCGTCCAGTCCCAATGTGCCGAGTAGATTTCCAATCAGCGTATTCAGCCACTTCATGCCGAGGATCTGATTGGTGATAAACTTGCTCATCAGGAGCAGCACCCACCTTCCTTATTAGAGCCGTAGCCATAGCAGGTCAGTCCTTCGATAAATTCTTTGAACTGGGTCAGGGTTTCGCAGTTCAGAGAGTAGTGCTGCCACTTTCCTTCCTTGCGGGCGTTCACCAGTCCACATTCCACCAAAATCTTCATGTGGTGCGAAAGCGTCGGCTGCGTAATTTCAAACCGTTCCAACAGCTTGCAGCCGCACTTTTCTCCATCCGACAGCATCTTCACAATTTCCAGCCGGTTCGCATCTCCCAAAGCCTTGCAGATCAAAGCCACATCTATAGCGTTCATGAAAACACCTCGCATTGATATTTGTCTATGTGAGTAGTATAGCAAATACATCGATAAGCGTCAATGCATTTGCGCAAATTTCTTCATAGGCTCCTCCTTAGATCAGGCGCAGTGCCGGAACCAACTCGCCGCCAATGGAAACCACCGTCAGGTTTTCGTTCACATAGTCGATGGTGCGTTCCAGCGTAAACAGATTGATGCTGCATTCGTTGCCGTTCTGGTCGATTTCCGAAACTTCCGCAGCTCCCAGCAGATAGCGGGTTCTGTCTGTCTCGATCACATCGCTCTTATCATAATGGAGAAGCAGCTCCCCATCTGCCACCAGATCAGCCTCCATCTCATCGTAAACATCCTCAAAGATGTCTCGACTGCCATCCTCGGTCAGGAGTTCACCGCCAGCCCCCGGCAGGATCACCATCACAATGCGCTCCTTCGGGTGATCTTCACGGATTGCCTCCAGCATCAGCCAGTTATGAAGCATCGCAATGGACTTCTCAAACATGGGATCATCCATCGGATTGGGCTGCGATGCACCGTGCGGGCAGTTCTTGCAATCCATGCTGCACACTGCGTTGTTCTGATTCTTCTTAAAGTTCATCATCATAAAAATCTCCTTCTCATCGTTCCATATCTCGTTGTTTACTTCGCTGCCATTTTTCCAGCAGCCGGATAATCGTGTCCTGCATCTGCTTCGGCGTATAGGATTTCGGGAAATACTTCCGAAGAACCTCGTTTTTAATCGTCACATGGTCAAGCTCATCCTTTTTGATTTCATTCATCACTTCACACATGGCATCCAACGTGCAGCCACCCTCCTGTGAGAGCTTCTTCAGCCGCTGTGCCTGCGACAGGGATGGAGATGCCTGTGCATAGTCCATTGCCTCCAGAAATTTCTTCTGTTCAAACGGTTTCAGGTAAGACAACTCCACCGCCGGATTAAAGGCGATTTTCTTCTCATCCACCATATCCAAAATTTCAGGAATCAGGTTGGTAAGGTGGATATAGCGTTTAACCGTATCCTTACTCATTCCAACAGCTTCACCAATAATCTCCGTAGACAACTTCGGTGCAAATTGCTCCGAAGTCAAATCTTTTCTCTGACCCTGATGTTTCATCGCCTCCAACTTCATCTTGTAGGAAAACGCTCTCTCGCTGGGAGGAATATTCTCCCGCTGCAAGTTGCTGTCCAACATAAAGATGATTGCTGCATCATCGTCCATTTCCTTGACGATGACCGGCACAGTCTCCAAACCTGCCAGCTGCGCCGCATGAAGTCTGCGGTGTCCTGAAAGAATTTCAAATCCGCCTTCCGGGTCAGGTCGGACAATCAGTGGTGATACCACACCGATCTGCTTGATGCTCTCCACAGTCTGTTCCATCAGCTCATCGTCCAGCACCTTAAAGGGATGTCCTTCAAAGGGATGCAGGTCAGAAAGCGGCATCTCCGTCCGCTGCTCCTTAGCCGCAGCGTCGGCAGCTGAGCCACTGCGGTTTTCTGTTGTAATACTGGTTTTTGCTTTTGCCATTCAGATTCTTAACCTCCTTCCAGCGGTGATAGATGTCATTCTTACCTGCGAAAAACGCCTTTTTTGCCTTGCACTTCATAGATCAAGTACCTCCTTAACGACCTGCTGTTTTTCTTTTCCAATGCTCTTTCTGCGGTCCTCTCCGCTGATTCGCACCGGCGTACACATTTCCAGAATCCTGCTGTAAATCCGGGCGTATGCCACATCCTGCGGATTGCGGATTTCTGCAATTTTCAGATTGGTTGTGATAATGACCGGAAGCCCGGACTTATACCGCTCATCAATGACAGCGTAAACCTGCTCCAGCGCATATTCGGTGCTGCGCTCAATTCCCAGATCATCCAGAATCAGCAAAGAATAGTTGGAAAACGCAGCGATATACCGGTATCGTTCTTCCGAATACATGGCACCCATCTGGTTCAGGATTTTGGAGAAGTTCGTCATCAAAACCGGAATGCCCTGATCCAGCAGCGCATTTGCTATACATGCCGCCACAAAGGACTTTCCGGTTCCGACATCTCCCCATAACAAAAGGCCAAGGTTTTCAGCCTTGACCTTTTTCCACTGCTCCACATAACATTTTGCCATCTGGATGTCCTTGTTGTCTTCTGCAACGCCAAAATTCCATTCCAGAAGATGCTTTTCCTGAATCCCAGTTGCTTTCAGCTACCTGATTTTACGCTGCCGCTCCACCAGTTCATCCTGGCGTTTCTTTTCCGCCATCGCTTCCTGCTGGCATCTGCAAAGGCAGGGAACAATCTTGTCTCTGCCCCAGAGCTTTACCCTGCACTGCACCGGAGTATGACAGTTCCAGCAATACAGCAGTCCGTCCACGCCCTGGTATTCCTGCTCTCCGGGTTCTTTCGGCGTAAAGAGCGAATCCAACGCCGCATTCAATACTTCAGGCACCATGTCGCTCATAGGCTGTCTCCTTCCTCAAATGTGTAGCCTGCCGGGTTATACTTCGGCTTTTCTCTCTTTGCCCAGCTCCGGATTGTGGCAAGGTGATTTTTGTAGCTCCTGCCGGTGGAAGCCATATACTCAGAGAGCCGTTCCACCCGCATCTGATAATCTCTTGGGAACTCCTGCCGGAGCTTGCCGTATTCCGTGTCAGAGAGAAGGACATTTTCGTATGAGCCATACCGGTGCTGGATTTCCTTCTTCTCTCTTTTATTGATTGTTTCAGTACTTGTTCTATTAATACTTAATTGCGCGGGATTTTCCGTAACCGGTGTGTCCGTATCCGGATTTACCGTATACGGCTTTTCCGTACACGGTGATTCCAAACACGGCTTTTTCCTTGGCATCTCATAAATCACATACTCCGCTCTGCCCATCCGACCGTTACTCTCACGCTGCTGGTTCCTTTCCAGATACCCAAGACGCTCCAGCTCCTTCAAAGCCGTAAGCACTCCATCTACGCCGTCCGGCGTAATCGAAGATAGTCCCCGTACCGAATAGTTCCATGTGTCAGGCAAACTGAGCAGCATGGAGAGAAGTCCTTTCCCTTTCAGGCTGAGACCATGATCCCGCAGGTGGTAATTGCACATCGTTGTGTAATTGCTGTTCTTCTCAACCCTGAATACCGGCATGGTGCTCACCATCCTTTTTCGCAGGCTCCGCTTTTTTCTTCGGACATTTGCGCGGACGATCTTCGCTGTCCTCCCGGCGATGGTATTTGCCGGTATCCTGCATCATGCGTTCAAACGCCTGAAGGCGTCCCTCTGTAAAAAGCGTCATTCGATCACACCCCATTTCTTAAACAACTTGAAGAGATGATTCTTTCCCTTGCAGGTCACTCTCGTCTGCTGCACCAGTTTTCCGCTTCTGCCATAGCAATCCCGGACAATAAAATAGCCCCTTGCAGATTTGTCTGCAAAAGGCATCAGCCAGCCACTCGGACTGCGGTACAGATAGCGATGATCCAGTAAGAGAGCTACTACCGTCTTCTCCGGGATTCCGATTTCCTTACAGAAATTCCGGATGCAGGTACAATCCTCCGAGTTCACAAAGGTATCGAAGTAGTCTGCCTTGAGCTGTGCCGCATCCAGCTGTTTGCGGATACCCTCAAGCTGCTCCCTCTCGGCTACAAGCTCCTGTGCCAGGGTGTAGATGACCTCCGGATGCTGAATCACCTGATCCAAAATGGAATCGCTCATATACACACCATGCTTTCGGATGGACGGGAGAACTTCATCAAACACCCAGTGTTCAAATCGTTCTGCCGATGGCAGCTTGCTGTGAACGATCAGCCGGTAAACATCGCCTTCTGTGATAAAGGCGATTTCAACGACCTGCTCTCCAGCATCCCCATACTGATTCACCTTCTGAACGACCCCCTCGCGTTTCGTTAGGGGGCCTCTGCAATGGCGTTTCACTGCGGCGTAGGGATTTACATACCCCAACGCTTTCGCCACGTCACTTGCACAGAAGAATGTCTTGCCCGCCTCCTGCAACACGCGGATCGAACCAAACTCCTGGTTCTCGAACACCTCCGTCATCTGCCTCGACTGTCCGCCATGACTGCCCACATCGGTGTCATGGGTCATCTGATTGAAATCCGTCATACCTGTTACCTCCTACTCAAATTTGTCTCGCCGGATTTCGGGCGAAAAAATAGAGCCTCGACCCATTCTCGTTTTCAAAGAATGAGCCAAGGCTCTATGTAACAGGATACCTGATATTATTTTTTTGCAGAATTCGTCAGAACTCGCCAAACGATCCTGACTCTGTTTTTCATTTCATTTCAGCCAGATTTTTACCAAAAATCTGTCAAGGATATGGGGCTAATTTCCCCTCCAAAATGGCCTTCTGTAAACCCATTTTCCCACCCATTAGGCTCAAAAATAGGCCGTAAACCCATGGTAAACCCATCAAAATGGGCTAATTTGAAGTCAAATTTCCTCAAATTTTACCATCGGAATCAGGTGATTTTAGACATAGAAAAAGCCCGGAAAATGGCGTATTTCCGGGCTTTTTTAGCATTATTAAGCTGTAGATTATCGCTTGCTGAACTGCGGCGCACGGCGAGCTGCCTTCAAGCCGTACTTCTTTCTCTCCTTCATTCTCGGGTCTCTCGTGAGGAAGCCCGCCTTCTTCAGAACCGGACGATAGTCCTGATCCGCCTCAAGCAGTGCTCTCGAGATGCCGTGACGGATAGCGCCTGCCTGGCCTGCCATACCGCCGCCGAGAACGTTGACACAAACGTCAAACTTCTCGCTGGTCTCAGTCGCAACAAGCGGCTGACGAACCGTCATTCTCAAAACCTCAAGGCCAAGATAGTCCTCGATGTCTCTCTTGTTGATCGTAATCTTACCAGTTCCCGGCACCAGATAGACTCTGGCAACAGAAGTTTTTCTTCTTCCGGTTCCGTAATATCTCTCACTTGCCATTTTCTACACGCTCCTCTCAGCCTTTGATGGTCAGAACTTCCGGCTTCTGTGCCTGGTGGTTGTGATTCTCTCCTGCATAGACATGCAGCTTCTTGTACATCTGCGCGCCGAGCGGTCCCTTCGGGAGCATGCCCTTCACTGCGTTCTCAATCACCTTCTCCGGCTTCTTCGCCTTGAGCTCGCGAAGCGTGGTCTCCTTCATGCCACCGACATAGAGGGAGTGGGAATAGTAAACCTTCTGATCCAGCTTCTTGCCAGTGACCGCAATCTTATCTGCGTTAATGACAATGACATAGTCGCCGCAGTCAACATGCGGGGTGAAAATCGGCTTGTTCTTGCCTCTCAGCACAGCAGCAACCTCCGAAGCAAGACGTCCGAGGGTGGCTCCATCCGCATCGACCACATACCATTTTCTCTCAACGGTATCCGGATTCGCCATAAAACTCTTCATGATTATCCTCCTAGTAGGACACGGGAGCAAAGATCCGTGTCTCCTGACCTGATTATACGTGAAGTGCCACAGCCTACTTCTCCGGGGCTTGGTAAAAGCTTAGCCTAGGCGTCACAGCTTTATATTATAGGTACTTGCCCTTATTTTGTCAACGCTGCGAGGCACTTTTTATTGTTCCGTTGCGGGTGCAATTCGGCTCTCTTTGCACTTATGTCGCACCGCTCTCCGCTTCCGCCGCAAGATAGGGAAAGTCGTTCCGACTCTCCGGGTTCGTATTTTCCCGTATCTCATAAAAGCCGTAGCGCTGCCCTACAGCAAGGCGGGCGCTGTCCTCCCGGTCACGGAGCAGAATACAGCGCGCCCCGTCCCGGTGACTCTCGTGAAGCAGCCGGGTCATGAGTCCCGCATAGTCGTCCGGACGACAGTGTTCCACCGTGAGGCGGCTCACCCCGGTCGAAGCGAGATCTTCCTGCGCGAGTTCGTAGCGCCAGTCTTCATTGTCCGCGACATAGCGATCCGGAACAGGCAGATAGCGGATTTCCCGCAGGATGAGCCCCGCCGCCGGAGCCACGGGGCCGGTATCGCAGCGCGCGCGGCTTCGCAGCGCTTTTCGAAATGCCGCCGCATCCTTTTTGCCGTTCCCGATTTCGAGGAGTGTCCCGGCCAGAATGCGCACCATGTGATAGAGGAAACCGCTTCCCGTGATGCGAAATGTGATGAGTCCCGCATACGCACCCGCAGTCTCACACTCTGCCGTGAGTTCCGCCCGGTATATGCGCCGCACGGTGTGCGCCGCCGCCGAGCCGCTCGCGCAGAAAGCCGCAAAGTCGTGCTCGCCGATGAGAGCGGGCAGCGCCGCACGCATGGCCGCCAGGTTCAGCGGCACATAGCAGTGAGCCGCGCTGTTTCGAAGCAGCGGGTTCATAATACGGCCGTTCCAGATGCGATACTCATAGGTCTTTTCGCAGTGCTGTTTCCTCGGATGCCAGTTTAACGCAACTTCATCGGCCGCCTGAATCCGGATGTCCGGCGGCAGGTAGGCATTCAGCGCGGTTGCAAAGCGCTCGGCCTGCATCGGGAAGTCGGTGTCGAACACAGCGACATTGCCGAGCGCGTGGACACCCGTATCCGTGCGACTCGCCAATATAAGTTGTGCAGGGGCTCTTGTGAGTCCCTGCACGGCTTCGGTGAGTTTTTGTTCTACGGTGACAGCCTTCGGCTGCATCTGGGAGCCGAAGTAGGCTGTTCCGTCGTAACTCACGATCAAACGAATTCTTCTCATGGAGCTCCTCAGAACAGAAGGCGGCAGGCAATCACCGCGGCCAGAAAGAGAAACTGAATCGCATAGGCAATCCGGTCCGCGCGGCGATAGTGCAACGGCTTCATCTGGGTTCTGCCCTCGCCGCCGTGGTAGCAGCGCGCCTCCATGGCCATTGCAAGATCGGTCGCGCGACGAAAGGCCGAGACAAAGAGCGGCACGAGGAGCGGCACCATGGCGCGCGCCTTCTGAATGATGTTGCCGCTCTCAAAGTCCGCGCCCCGCGCCATCTGCGCTTTCATGATTTTATCGGTCTCTTCCATGAGAATCGGAATGAAGCGGAGCGCTATGCTCATCATCATTGCGATCTCATGCACCGGGACGCGGAACACTTTCAGAAAGCCGAGTCCCTTTTCCATGCCCTGGGTCAGCGCATTCGGCGTCGTGGTCAGCGTCATAATCGTGGAGCCGACGACGAGGTAGATAAGCCGGAGTGCCATAAACCCGGCGAGCACCAGCCCCTCTTCCGTGATTTTAATGAACTTCCACTGCCAGAGCACTTTGCCGTCCGTTAGAAACAGGTTAAAGCTGACACTGATCAGCAGAATAAAGAGAATGCCCTTTAAGCCCCGCAACATATAGGAGAGCGGCACGCGGGACAGGCCTATGCTGACCGCGAGAAAGAGCGTTGCGAGCGCGTAACCCTGCCAGTTGTCGCAGCAGAACAGAGCCACAATGTAAATCAGGGTTCCCGCGAGTTTGGTTCTCGGATCCAGGCGGTGCAGCACGGAATCGACCGGATAGTACTGGCCGAGCGTCACATCTTTCAGCACGGTGCACCTCCTTTCAGAAGCGGAAGGAGCGCATCCCGTGCTTCGGCGACTGTCGTAATCTCATCGCTGAGCGGCATACCCGCCTTGCGGAGTTTTTGCACAAGATAGGTGACCTGCGGCGCCGAGAGGCCGAGTGCCTCCAGCTCCGCGTAGTGCTTAAAGACTTCCTTCGGTGTCCCGTCAAAGCGCTTTTCCCCGTCGCTCATCACGAGCAGGCGGTCCGCATACTTGGCGACATCCTCCATGCTGTGGGACACGAGAATGACCGTGAGACCCCAGCTGTGATTCAGTTCCTTCACGCGGTCCAGAATCTCATCGCGGCCGCGCGGATCGAGGCCCGCGGTCGGCTCATCCAGCACAAGCACCTTCGGTCTCATCGCGAGTACGCCTGCAATCGCGACGCGGCGCTTCTGGCCGCCCGAGAGTTCAAACGGAGACTTCTTGTAAAAGCTCTCCGGAAGCCCGACCATCCCGAGCGCCTCTCTTGCGCGCTGCTCGATTTCGTCCTTCGAGAGTCCCATGTTCTTCGGACCGAAACACACATCCTGAAACACATCGATCTCAAAGAGCTGATGCTCCGGGTACTGAAACACGAGCCCCACCTTGGTGCGGAGCGCGCGCATGTTGTACCCCTTCTCGTAAATATTCTCGCCGTCGACAAAGAGCTTGCCCGCCGTCGCGCGAATCAGACCGTTCAGATGCTGGATCAGTGTGGATTTTCCGGAGCCGGTGTGCCCGATGAGCCCCACAAACTGACCGTCCGGAATATCAAAGCTCACATCGCGGAGTGCCGGCTGCGCAAAGGCAGTCCCTCCTCCGTAGGTATAGCTCAGGTGTTCTGCGCGGATTCCCAAAACTTAGTTCTCCTTCCGAAGCGGCAGTATAGCTTCCGCAAGTTCCTCCATCGTGAGGACACTGTCCGGTAAACTTACGCCGCGCTGCTTCAACTCGTATGCGAGTTCGGTTGCCTGCGGCACATCGAGGCGCAGGCGCTTCAATTCTTCCACCCGGGCAAAGACTTCCCGCGGTGTTCCGTCCATGATGACTTTTCCGTCGTCCATCACAATCAGGCGATCCGCCCCGATTACCTCTTCCATGTAGTGGGTAATCAGCACGACCGTGACGCCCTCGCTGCGGTTCAGCTCCGTGACTGTCCGTATCACTTCTTTTCTGCCGTTCGGATCCAGCATCGCAGTCGGCTCATCGAGGACGATGCACTTCGGGTGCATCGCCATGACACCTGCAATCGCGACGCGCTGCTTCTGTCCGCCCGAGAGGTGATTCGGCGACTTCAGCCGGAAGGCCGTCATACCGACAGCCGCGAGCGCCTCATCGACCCTTTTCCAGATTTCCTCGGTCGGCACGCCGAGATTCTCGGGGCCGAAGCCCACATCGTCCTCGACGAGATTCGCGATAATCTGGTTGTCCGGATTCTGGAAGACCATGCCGACTTCGCGGCGAATGTCGAGAAGTTTTGCATCGTCCGCGGTATTCATGCCGGAAATCAGCACCGTGCCGCCGCTCGGCAGGAGGATGCCGTTCAGCGTCTTCGCCAGGGTGGATTTGCCGGAGCCGTTGTGTCCGAGAATCGCAACGAAACTCCCCGCCTCGATTTGAAGGCTCACGCCGTCGATTGCGCGGTTCACTTCCGTGACCTTTGCCTCCTCATCGCGGGTGACATAGTCAAACTCGAGCTCTTTCGTCTCAATGATTGCCATTGCTCTCCTCCGCCGCGGTCTCACTGCCTGTCGTCTCCGCAGCCGCATCCGTGCTCTCGGCTGTCTTTTCCGTTGCGGCATCTGCGCTCTTGCCGCCGCCTGTGCCCTCATCGCCCGGCTGATAATTCACAACGCCAAATTCACCGACCTTGCCGCTCTGCAAGTCGGAAGCGCGGACATAGGCGACCACAAACTGCTGATCGGTCAGCACGGTCTTGCTGTACTCCTCCGTGTCGCCGCTCGCCTTCGTGTAGTCCTTAAACTTGTCCGGCACTTCGCCCATCTCGAGACCGTTGGTCATATCGACACCCGAGAGCTCCACTGCGGTCTTGCCGTATCCCTCAGCCTCGGTGTTAAAGGTCAGCGCGTCAACGGTGCAGGACGGGAGGGGAATGCTGTAGGCATTTGCATTGCTGTACTTGATGCTCGCGACATAGCTGTTGTCCTTGACCAACACCAGACTGTACTGCATGGCCGCATCCGCCGTCACATCCGACTGAAGCGGCACAAAGTTGCCGTCGCTGTCCTCATACATTAACCGAAAGCCTGCGTCAAGGAGCGCGGATAGCTTGGTCTCACCGACTTCCACTTCGACACCGCCCACTTTGACCACCGGCACCGGACGCTGCTCGGTGCTCTGCTCAAGCTTGTCATCCCCGAGAATAATCTCGCCCTCCGGTACCACATAGAGATAAATCGTCAGGGCAACCATCACGGCCGCCAGGACATACATTGCCCCCCAAAAAAGCTTTTTCATGGTTTTCCGCCTTTGCCTTTGAACATTCTGTCTTACAACACAAAAACCCTCAAGTCCACACGGGCTTGAGGGTTATACGTGCGTGAGAGGATTCGAACCCCCGACACCTTGGTCCGTAGCCAAGTGCTCTATCCAGCTGAGCTACACACACTCATTGCTTATTGCAAGTACAGAGTATAAAGCTATCCTCGTGCTTTGTCAACAACTTTTTTTGTTTTTTATTTTCGTCTTTGCACCGCTCAGCGCAGCACTTCCATGATACAGAAATCCCGACTCTCGCCGGCAAGCTGCACCATGAGTTTTTGCATGTGGCGCTCAGACAAATCCCCGCGCACAGTCAGCAAAAAGCGCACTGCCTGCCTGTCCTCCGTATAGGACAGGAGCTCCATCTTTTCCATATTGTAGCCGTAATCGCCGACCATGCTGAGAATCGAAGACATTGCATTCGGGCGGTTCGGGCGCGTCAGCAGGATTTTGACCTTGCGGCTCGGGAACTCGTAGGGGACATTCGCAAAAAGCCCCTCGTACTGCGCGGGATTCCAGTCATAGAGCAGGCCGTACTGATACATGCGGCTGGTCTCCATGATTTTCCGCACAATCGCGAGATACTCGCGGCGCACTACCTCGGGCACATCGTTTCCGAGGCGCTCCAAAATGGCTTCCTCCCGGTCGGCGCGGTAGATCTTCGTCTCTCCCTCGGAAGCCTTTGCCTCCGCGACCTCTTTGGAGCAGGCAAGGCGCTGCAATAAGAGCGCCTTGATCTCCTCATCGAGTGCATCAATTTTGTTTCGAATCTCTGTCAACTCCATTGCTGTTTCGATTTCCTTATCTCTTGATTTACTCTGCGACCAGATCCTTGTTCTCCGGATGACCGTCGAACCAGTGCTGCGCATAGGGGCAGGTCAAGACCGCCTTCTTCTTCTCGTCCCGGAGACGCTTTGCGAGCTGCTCCATGAGCTCACCTCCCACGCCCTGTCCCTGCAGAGACGGATCCACTTCCGTGTGCTCCACATCCACCGTGTCGCTGTTCACCGCCGGAAATTGTACACAGGCGAGCTTCACGCCATTTTCATCATAGCCGACAATTTCATTCGCCTCATTCTCGTACCGCAATGCCATAAAAGCCTCCTCTGATTGCTGTGTCAGGTTACCGGGTAACAAAAAAAATATAGCATATCCGCAAGCAGTTTTCAAATCGCGCGCACGCGTAAAACGAAGAAAAAAGAAGCGCAGCCGCAGGGTCGCGACCGCACTTCCTCTTCTGTTTCTACTGCCTTACTGCTTGGTATCGCCGAGCTCTCCGCCCTCCACGACAATCGCATCCGGGTTTGCCGCGTCACCGAAGACCGGCTTCAGCGTCTCGTCATAGTCCTTGTGGAAGAAGTTCTCCTTGCCGAGCGTCACAATCTCCTCGTTCAGGAAGTTGAGGAGCGTCTCATTGCCCTTGGCAACCGCCGCCGCAATCGTGTCGTAATCACCGAGGCTGTCAATGCCGACCTCAAAACCCGGGTTCGCCTTGGCCCACGCGATGACCTCGGTGTTGTCGGTCGAGAACGCATCGCCTCTGCCGTCAAGCAGCGCATTGTAAGCGTCCGCATAGGCATCATACTTCTGGAGCTTCACCTCCGGGTAATTCTTCTCAAAATAGGTCTCTGCCGTGGTGCCCTTCGCAATGATCAGCGTCTTGCCCTTTAACTCATCGACCGAATGAATGACCGCCTTCTCCGGCGAAACGACGCCGAGCGCGACCTTCATGTACGGCTTTGCAAAGTCGACCTGCTCCGCTCTCTCCTTCGTGACCGTGAAGTTTGCGAGGGTAATGTCCACCTTGCCGGTGTTGACATATTCCGCGCGCGCCGCCGGATCCAGCGAGGTGAACTCCACCTTGACGCCGAGATCCTGCGCAATGCGCTGCGCATAGACCACATCGTAGCCCTGGTTCACGCCGTTTGCGTCCACATAGCCGAACGGCGCCTTGTCCGTGAACACGCCGATGCGAATCACACCGGACTTCTTAATCTCATCCACGGTGCGGAAGGTCGTCTTTCCGCTGCTCGCGGCCTTTGTCTCCGCCGCGCTGCCGTCTGCCTTCTTGCTGCCGCCGCAAGCGGCGAGCACGCCGAGTGCAAGTGCCGTCACTGCCGCCAATACCAAAGTCTTCTTCATCTTTATTTCCTCCGTCTGTTCCTGCCTGTGTTTTTCGTCTCTTCTTAAAAAAGTTAATCTACTTCCGTCTTTCGGCTTTATGTCTCACCCGGCGGTGACATCGGTCCGTGCGCCCGAGGCGGTTTCCGAGCCGCTCTGTTCTCATTGTATATGCTCTCATGCGCTCTTCTCTTCCTTCCGACTCTTTGCGATAAACTGAAAATTGTTGAGGAAGGTGCGCGCACGCTCGGTCTTAGGCGCCGTGAAGAACTCCTCCGGCGTGCCGGTCTCGACAATGTGACCGCCGTCCATGAAGACAATGCGATCGGCCACGGCGCGGGCAAAACTCATCTCGTGTGTCACAATGAGCATCGTGAGCCCCTGCTCCGAGAGTTCCATGATGACATCCAGCACTTCGCGAACCATCTCGGGATCGAGCGCTGCCGTGACCTCATCAAAGAGCATGAGTTCCGGATGCATCGCGAGGGCGCGCACGATTGCGACGCGCTGCTTCTGCCCGCCCGAGAGCATGCGCGGATAGGCTTTTTCCTTGTCCGCGAGATTCACGCGCGAGAGGAGCTCTCTCGCTTCGGCCTCTGCCTCTTTCCGGCTTCTCTTCTGCACCTTTGTGGGCGCGAGCGTAATGTTATCGAGGATATTCATATGCGGGAACAGGTCATAGCTCTGAAACACCATGCCGAGCTTTTGCCGCACCGCCGGCAGCGCACTGTTTTTGAGTCCGCTGATGGTTTCGCCGTCCAGCCGGACTTCGCCGCCCTGAATCTCTTCGAGGCCGTTGATGCAGCGGAGAAAGGTTGATTTGCCGCTGCCGGACGGCCCGAGAATCACAACCACCTCTCCCTGCCGCACATCCAGATTCACGCCTTTCAAGATCTCCGCATCGCCGTAACTTTTCTTCAGCCCGCGTATGCTGAGCTGTACGTCCTGCTTGAATTCCTTCATTTGTCTACCTTCCCTTCTCACTCGAACCACTCAGACTGCCCAGCGTTTTTCCAGGTAGCGCGCCAGCATCGAGACGGGCCAGCACACCAGGAAATAGAGGAGAAATATGACACCGTAAATCGGCAGTGCCGCCGTCGGATACTGAAAGCGGTTCGCGTCAATAATTTGCTGTCCCGTTTTCAGGACTTCTACGACGCCGATCAGAACAACCAGCGAGGTGGTCTTAATCATGCGCGTCACAAGATTAATCGCGAGCGGCAAGAGACAGCGCAAGGTCTGCGGAATGATGACATAGCGGCTGCACTGTCCCGGCGTTAAGCCGAGTGCCGCAGCGCTCTCGTACTGATGTCTCGGGATACTCTCGAGCGCGCCGCGCACCAAATCTCCCATCTCCGCCGTGCCCCAGAGCACAAAGACAAAAATCGAACTGAACTCTCCGCTTAAGCTTAGCCCGAAGATGCGCGCACTTCCGAAAAAGACGAGAAAGAGCAGCACGAGCTGCGGCATGATGCGGATAAAGTCGAGGTAAATGCGGCTTAAGAGTTTCGTGACCGGATTTTTTCTTGTCATGAAAAGTCCGAAGAGAATGCCGAGCGGAATCGAGAGTACCACGGCAATCAGACTGATCTTGATGGTGACGCCGAGTCCACCGAGCAGACGCTGCATATTGTTGCCTGCGAGCAAAATGGAGAGCGGCGATGCACTCGCTGTATTAATTGCCAAAGCCTGCATAGCGAAGCCTCCTTTCTACCCAGCTGCCAAAGAGCGAAATCGGCAAGAGTAACACGAGGTAGGCCATGACCAGCATGAAAAGTGCCTCCGGGGTCTGATAGTAAATGCCGATCAGGTCTTTGGTGACATACATGAGATCTGCGAGGGCGATGCCGCTGAAAACCGAGGTCTCTTTGATTAAGAAGATCATATTTGCGACGAGAGACGGCACCGAGACCGCCATTGCCTGCGGCAAGATGACATAGCGCATGGTCGCTGCCTGACTCATGCCGAGCGAGAGCGCCGACTCGGACTGAATCCGCTCGACCGTCTCAAGCCCCGCGCGAAAGGTCTCCGTCATATAGGCGCCGCCGAGAAAGCTTAAGCCTATGATGCCGCAGATCTCCGGGCTCAGGCGTATGCCGATCTTCGGAAGTCCGAAGTAAAGGAAAAATAACTGCACAAGGAGCGGCGTGTTGCGCGAAAGCTCCACATAGACCGCGACCAGCTGCCTAAGCCCCGGAATCCGGTAATAGAGCGCAAGGCTCGCAGCAATACCGATTACAACGGAAATTGCAATGCCGATCACAGCGATTGTGAGGGTCAGCTGTGCCGCCGTCACATACATCGGCAAAAACCGCTCCATAAACGAAACATCCATCTGCGCTCTCCTCTCTTTTTTATCAAACCCTATTTCCTACTCATTTGGAAGGTTTTTCGTATGATAGCATTGCCCACCGACCCTGTCAAGTATCACACAAATATTTTTCCGATTTTCTTGACACTCAGGAATTTCTAGTGTACTATCTATGTAGTTCGCAAGTGCAGTCTTGCAGAAAGGAGCTTCGATGCAATTCGACGAATCGCAACCGATTTATCTGCAGGTCGTTCTGCAGATCAAAAAAGAGATTGTCACCGGCCGGAAGAAAAACGGCGAGAAACTGAAGTCGGGACGGGAACTCGCGCTCGAGTATCACATCAACCCCAACACGGCGGCGCGCGTCTACCAGACTCTCGAGGCCGAAGGTGTCGCGTTCACGAAGCGCGGACTCGGCACTTTCGTGACAGAAGATGCCGCGGTCAATGTGAGCCTGCGGAAGGAACTCGCGGCGGACTTCATTGCCCGCTTTAAAAAAGACATGTCCGAAATCGGCTTTACCGAGGAAGAAATGCGGACACTCATTTGAACCAAGGAGGTTATTCCATGCTGGAAGTAAACCATGTCAACAAGAGCTACGGCGGCAAGAAAGCGCTGCAGGATTTCAGCTGTGTGCTGGAGCCGGGTGAAATTTACGGTTTGCTCGGCGCAAACGGCAGCGGTAAGACCACGCTGATGAAACTGATTGCCAATCTGATTCTGCCGGACAGCGGCGAGATACTCCTGAACGGAACACCGGTCTCCGCCGCAAGCCGGGCGCACATCGCCTATATGTCGACCGAGCCCTATTTCTATCCCTATATGAAGATTAAAGATGTCGGCGAATACTACCGCGACTTCTTCGCGGACTTTTCGCAGGAGACCTACCGCGAGATTCTGGACGCCTTTCAGCTGAATCCGAATCTCCGCACCAAGAGTCTCTCCTCGGGCATGATGGCAAAGGTGAAGGTCGCCGTCACCATGTCCCGGAAGGCGGATGTCATCCTGCTCGACGAGCCGTTGAACGGCATTGACTTGATTGCGCGCGACCAGGTCATGGATCTCATCATCTCCCGCGCGGGACATGAGTCGGCACTGCTGCTCTCGAGCCACCTCGTCGAAGAGATGGAGCGCTTTATCTCAAAGGCTATTTTCGTAAAAGACGGCAACATGATTGCGGATCTCGATGTCGAAGAGCTCCGCGTCAAAGAAGGACTCTCGCTCGCCGAGAAGTACCGGCAGCTGCTCGCCTGAGCCCGTAATGCTTTGCCTTGTAGGCAGGAAAGGAACCGATCTACTATGATGCATCTCATCAAATACGAGTGGAAAAAAACACTCTTTCTGAAACTGTTTCTGCTTGCCGTCGTGCTGATCGGCGAGGCTATCTTTTTATACTGTGCCTTCACCAGAGACTTTGATTCGCTCGCTATGAACGTGAGCATTCTCATTCTGTCCCTCGGACTGATGCTCTCCCCCATTATCAGCATTCTGCAAAACCTCTCTCTCTTGCAGCGCGAGCTGAACTGCAAGGAAGCCTACATGCTCTACCTGACGCCGCACAACAGTTTCACCATTCTCGGCGCGAAGTGGATTCTCAGTCTGATGGAGACCGTCATCTGGACTGCGCTCGCTGTTGCTTTCGCAACGATAGACACCCTGCTCCTTATTCATGTGACATTCGGTTTCACTCCCGATGTCATGGCCAGACTCAACGAACTCGTACAGGTTGCGCTCACGCCGAAGACGCTCCAGATCGTCCTGCAGATTTGCTTCCTTTTCTTCGCCGGTCTCCTGCAGTTTGAGAGCATCGCGGTGATTGCGATTGTGCTGCAGGCCACCTTCCTCCACTGGAAGCGCGGCTCGGGCTTTGTGATTCTCGTTCTCTATCTCCTGCTCATGTATCTCAGCACGACGATTCTCATGCACCTGCCGTTTTCTTCCTACATGCTGTTCCCCTTTGCGGGTTCCTATATCAGCATGCGCGCCCTCGGCCAGGTTCTTGTGAGCCTTCTGCTCTCCGCCGCTTACTTTGTGATTTCGGCCCTGCTGCTCGAAAAGAAGCGGAACATCTGAGTCAATGCATCACGATGGCGAGTATATCGCCATCAAAAAAGAGTCGACGACCTCCCCCTTTGTCGTCGATTCTTTTTTGTTGCGTCATTGGCACGAGAAAACAGAAAAACCCCGCAGCGCCTGCTCTGACTCGCGCTGCGGGGTTTTTTATAACTTCTATTTTCTGTCCTATACCGCTCAATCTTCCAGAAAGCGCACGCTGCCGGTCTCGATGTCATAGACTGCCGGAACTACAACGAGCTTCTGCTCGGGACAGTATTCGAGAAGCCGCGCCGCAAGATCGGCCGCCTCGGCTCTCGCATTCAGCTCGACGGCGCGCAGGTAGTCGGTCTCCCGCCCGATACCGGCGCGAATCCGCTGTCCCATGTGCGCGAGTGCGCCCGAGAGCTCTTCGCCGGAGAGCGTCGCCTTCACACCGCCGCACTGACTGTGCCCGAGCACCACAAAGAGCTTCGCGCCGAGATCCTGCGCCGCGTACTGCGCCGAGGCGAGTATCGAAGTGCCAAGCACATTGCCCGCCGCGCGCGTCACAAAGAGCTCGCCGAGTCCCGCCGAGAAAATAAATTCCGGCACGACGCGCGAATCCGAACAGGTCAGCAAAAACGCGTAGGGATACTGTCCCTCGCGCGCAAGGCTCTCCCGGCGCGCGCTGTCGCACGGCAGCTCCTGTGTTTTTCCCGCCACAAAACGCGCATTGCCCGCCTTCAATTTTTCAAGTGCCGCGGCAGCCTCCGGGCAACGTTTCAAAGCTTCTGTCAAATTCTGATTCATGTATGTTCCCTCAAAGCAAAATTCAAGTTTCCCAAGTCTTTTCAAAGCGATCCGGCGAGACATAGAGCTCTTTTAACTTTGCCGTCCCGCTGCCCCAGTCGGGCAACTGAAAATGCGGTTTATCCACAATCGATTTCCAGTCGCCGCCCCACTCGAGCCCGAGCGCCTTGCCCATGGCACCGACCTTTTCAAAAAAGCGGTCGCCATCCTCGTAGGGCGGCTTGCCGTCGTCCCGGCAGAAGTCAAAGGCCGTGCCCCACTGGTGGTGTGACGAATAAGAAGAGCCGCGCGCATTCGTCACTATGCTACCGCCCGCCGTCCTTCCGAGCGCGTAGAGCGCATCCTGCTCTTCCGCAGTGCGTACTTCCTGCGTGACGCGAATCGGCAAGCCGCGCGCCGCACACTGCGCGATCAATTTTTTCTGGAGGCGCTTTAAGCGCGGATGCAAGCGGCTCACATTATGACCGCCCGGCGCGGGTCTCTCCTCGAGACACACGCCGTCCTGATCCGCCCGATAGCGCTCGCCGTTCCAGGACACGGCTTCGGAGATCGCCATACTGCCGTCTGCTTTGAAATAGTAGCTCTTCCCCTTGTAGGAGCGCATCTGATTTCGCGCCATCTCGCCGTTGCTGCGGAGAAAGTACCACTTGCCCTTGTCCTTGACCCATTCATAGACCGCCATGCTGCCGTCCTCATGGAAAAAGTACCACTTGCCCTTCAACTGCTGCCAGCCGGTCAGCATGAAGCCGTAGGCATTTTTCGCCTCACCCGCCTTACGATCGCTCTCCTGCTTCAAATAGTACCAGCGCTCTTTGATTTTTTGCCAGCCGAGCTGCATGCTGCCGTTGCTTCCGAAGTAGTACCACTTTCCGTCGATCTCTTTCCAGCCCGTGACAAGTTCGCCGTTCTCGCGATACTGCCAGATTGTATTTTTCCTTTCCCAGCTTCCCATGCCTCACTCCAAGCCGCGCGAGCGGAGCGCCTCAATTACCTCGTCGTAATACGGTGTCGGGACACCGTATGCCGCGCCGAGGCGCTGCACCTCATAGATGAGCCCGTCGACTTCGGACTTTCTCATGTCCGCGACATCCTTCTGAAACGAGGTGGTCATCTCGGACGCAAGTCCGTCCACCACCTTAAGGCTGTCCGCCTCGCTGTAGCCGTCCATGGCGATGCCCATCTTCTCCGCAATCGTCAATACCTCGCGCACCAGACCGCGGTAAAAGTTCCGGTACTCACCCTCGCGCTGCAAATGTGCCGCTGCGATATAGAAGTAAGTGCCGACCGCACCGTGCGGCGAGAGGTAGGCGAATTTCTTCATGCAGTCGCGGCGAATGTTGTCACTCAGCACGGCTTCGACACCCGCCCGCGTGAGCTCCGTTTTCACTTCATCGAGGACCGGGCGCGCCTCCTCCGGCTTCCGGACGCCGTAGACCACACGCATTAAGTTGCCGAGTTGCCGGATTCTGCCCGCTTCCTCGACATTGCCCATCACATAAATACAGCCGTCCGTGACCAGCGGCTTCTCCAACTTTTTCTGTAACTTCTCTCCCGTCCCGAAGACATTGCAGAGCGGGATGATGACCGTGTGCTCCGTGGCGACGCGCTCCAGAAACGGCAGGACGCTGTCAATCGAATAAGACTTCAGCGCGAGGAAGATGACATCCGGTGTCTCGTTGTAACTCGCCTCATCAAACGCAGCGACCGGTGAAAATGTCTCCTCGCCGCTGTCTTTTACCAGCGTGAGCCCCTTCTTTTTGAGTGCTTCCAAGGTCTTACCGTGCGCCAGAAAGCTCACCGGAATTCCCGCGCGAAGCAGATAAGCGCCGAGCGTGCCGCCGACCCCGCCCGCGCCGATTATCAAATACTTTAACATGTGTTTCCTCCCTTCTTTCCGGGATACGCCCCGGCAGCATTTAACAAGCTCGATCATCGGAAGTCCGCCCTGCAGGAAAATAAAACCTCTGCAGTCTTTGCCGAACTCGTTATCACTGTCTCTAACTAAAAGATATCAAAAAACTCATAGCTCAGACAGACTGACTTACCTCCTGCATGGCATTGAGACGCAGCAAATCCTGGTGGATGTCTTCAAGCGTATACTTCCGCATTTCTGCCTCCATGGCGCTCTGAATATCGGCGAACTTATGATCCAGTATCTTATGAATGTTCTTGCCGACCGGACAGTTCGGGTTCGGATTCTCGTGGAAGCGAAACAGCGCCCCGCGCTCCACCGGCTCAATGGCCGCATAGACATCGTAGAAGGAAATATCCTTCAGTTCTCTCTCGAGGGTGATGCCGCCTGTGCCGCGCGCAATGCGAACAAGCCCCGCGCGCCGAAGCTGCGACAGAATATTCCGAATGATGACCGGGTTTGTCTGTATGCTGCTCGCCAGAAAGTCGCTGGTCATTTTGTGGGTCGCCTGAAATGCATCCACACAGGCGAAAATGTGAAGGGCAATGCTGAAACGACTGGATATTTGCATGGCTACTCCTTTGCGTCTGAAATCATATCTCTTATTTTAACGCAGCTAAGCTGTAAACACAATCTTTACAGAGTCTCGCAAAACTGCGCAGGCGCTTCCTCAAACTTCTTACCGAAACTTACGACTTTTGTAAGAAACCCCCTCTATTTCTCCCTATTTTTTTTTGCAATAGGGGTTACAATAAATACAGATAAGTGGGCCGTTACATTCATTTTCTACCGGACAACCCGAAGTCTCAGAAAGGAGCAAAGCATGTCAAGAAACCGTATCTTATCTCGTGTTTATTTCGTGAGCCTCATGAGTATTTGCTGCATGTACTTCTGCTGGTGTATTTCACTGATCCCCCTCAAGTTCTTGGCGCGCCCGATTCACTTTATGGAACAGTGGCTCTTTGTTCCTATGCTTGCCACCGGTTTAATCACTTGGCTGTTCGACAAAGACAAGTGGTTCACCGGCAAGTTCACCAAGAATTATCATACCAGCGAACAGTGGAAAGATTTGTATCCGCGCACATATCGCCTAGAGCAATTCACCATCTATCTCGTGAGAAATTCTTGGAAATATTTTCTGCTACTCTTTTTGCTCTACTGCATACTCTACGGAAGCGGGATTCTCAAATAAATAAACAAGACAAGTCGGGAATATACGGTGTATGTATTCCCGACCTGTCTCATATTTCATGCACAGCAAAATAAACGGAACCGTCAGCCCAGAAGCGTTTTGGCCCGTTTCAATACGGGAAGCTCCCTTTTTGCGAGCAGTCTACCGAGACGGCTGTCCAGTCCTGCCTCGTACGCTGCCAAAGCCTCCTCATAGCGAAGTTTCATTTTCTTCAGATGAAACTCCTCTTCTTCATCCCGGGTGAGCTTGGTCTCGCCGAAGGACTTTACCCTGCAGAGAAAATAGTGGTTTAGGTTATGGCTATGGGTACCGTCAAGATTTATGCGCAAATTAGTTTGCATCCTCTGATTAAATGAAGTCAGCCCGCAACATAACGAAGCCGAGCAAAAAACGGCATTAACGCTGAGTTTCCATCCGGAAATGTGCCTACAACACAGGTTCTACGCCGAATCTCGCGATTCAGACGCTCAATCGTATTATTCGTCCAAATCTTCATCCAATGTTCGCTTGGAAAATCGTAGTAAGTCAGAGTTTCTTCGATACTCTCAGAGACTTTCTTAGCGACTTCTTTCAGCTTCATCCCCTGAAGCTCGGCGACTATAGCCGCAACTTTTTCTCGCGCAGCCTTTTTACTCTCTTGTGCATGAATTGCTTTCAGCATTTTTGCCACAAGCCTTACCTTAGATCTCGGGATAACCGAGAAAATGTTGCGATAAAAATGGACTGTACAACGCTGATACTTGGCCTCAGAAAGCACTTCACCTACAGCTTCCAGCATTCCAAGGCACTTGTCTCCGACAATGAGTTTTATGTCATTTAAGCCTCTTTCGCGCAGCCACTGAAAAAAGTTGACCCAGCTGGATTTATCTTCCTTCATTCCCTCAGCAGCGCCAATAACTTCACGAAAACCATCTCGATTGACTGCAATCGCAACCAGAATCGCCACATTTTCGTATTCACCGCCCCAGTTGCGACGAAGATAGATTCCATCGACATAGACGTATGGGTATTCTTTCCCTGTCAAAGGGCGGCTTCTCCATACTTCGATGCGAGCATAGGCCTTCTTATTCAGCTCGCTGATTGTTCCCGGAGAGACTTTAGTTCCCCAGAGTGCTTCTGTGATATCCTCAACGCGACGGACAGACACACCTGCCAGATACATCTCGATAAGAGCCTCCTCAACACTACTTTCACGACGGCAATAGCGTTCAATGGTAGCAGTCTCAAAAGGAATTCCCTTTAAACGTGGCATATGTAGCGTAACATCGACGGAAGTCGTTGTAAGGTTTCGGTCATAGTGTCCGCTTCGATAACCCTGGCGCGCTTCATTACGCTCATAACGAGCCGCTTGTGTAAGCATTTCGGCTTCTTTTTCCAGGAGTTCATTCAAAGTCTCCTCGACACTACCACGAACCAGTTCTTTCAGCTGCCCCTTGATAACTTCCTCGTTGAACTGTACAATCTTATCAGACATGGTTTGTAGTCACCTTTCTGAGTGTTGTCTCGCAACTTCATTCTACCAGAGGACTGCAAACCATGTCTTCTTTATATGATTTTCAATTTGCGCAACTTATCATACTTTATCAAATCCAGGGAGCAGCTTGAAACCGAAATCAGGGAGTATCTCACCAGTACGTTAAATTGACAGATGAACCTATCATCCTTTGGATAATGAGAGTCAAGGCTACAGTGTACAGATTTGGTTACACTATAGCCTTGTACGCTTAATGGGCATCCGACGATGGCCTGTATGCATTAAAGTCTGGTGCTTCAAAATTCATTGTAACATTGTCCATGATGAAATTATAAAAATTGTCCATTTCGCTCGGTGTCCAGCATTTTTCTGCATTCTCCGCCAAATATTTTCTCCCCGTTTTTAATATTTCAAATCTGGATTCATAAATTTCAATATAAATTGGCGACAGAATCTCATCGTGTAAAAACTCTGAAAACAGCATGGGTTCTATTCCCATATCATAATCCTTCAGCAAAAACCTATATAGGAAACGCTCTGTTAGTCTGTGTCTCATTTCTTTGATGTTTTCACCATTTGCCAGATTTAGCCATTCGTTTTGAGCGAACTCGCCGCAGTATAGTATTTTTAACAATCGATCCGCATCCTCATAGTCAATATGAAGGTGTTGCTTTAGGTGATTAACAATAATTGAGCAAATTGTGTAGGAAAAGCATGCAATCTCCTTGTCAGTGAATTGATCATTAAGCTTATATGGGTTTTCCTCATCATTGACAAATTCATGCAACAGTGATTTTACTATAGAGCATTTATACCAATCCTCTATGTTTTCATCTGATGCATCAGTATAGATTTCTTCCCAATAGTACCCGTTCTTCTCTAAATCATCGAACATCGCTGGATATACTTTTTCCTGTTCAAAGTATTTGGCACTGCACTCTGAGAAGAATTTGCTGTTCCACCACTCTTCGATGTTAATTCCTGCTCTGATTTTTTGTTCTATCTCTCGACTTTCGGCGGGTGGTATCATTTCATTAACAAATTGAACGCAATATTCTATGTATAAAGCATCCACCTTTTCAAAGAAACATTTTCGTTGATTTTCAGTATACCACATCCTGCTCATATTCAGTAATCCGGTCATCCAAATAAACATGGGCTACCTCCAGAATCCGGTGTTAGTTGTTAAGCAATTTGTTGGTCAGCAGGCCTCTTCCCGGAATAATCTGTTGCAGATGCGTTTCATTTAGCTGTAGAAATGCCATTACATCATCTACATCATCTTGCGTTTTAAATCTATATGTGCGTTGGATAAAAGTATCATACGAAAATGTGCTTATATCATCCGGCAAGAACTGGATAATCTGTATGTCAAAATAGTTGTCCTCACTCGAAAAAAGATTTTTATAAACGGCGGCAAGATCAGCGACATTGCAGCACTCAGTTATGTAATTCAAATATCGCTCCTGATCTTCGGACATCATCTCTGCAAAGCAGAAATTCGTCTGCAGCAGGTGATTAAAGATAATATGCACCAGACAGAGCAAATCACTGTTCACATAGGGGATTATTTTACCCTTTCCGTCGAACTTGTACTTAGGTGAACAGGAAGCCAGCCTTTCACTTTCAAAAACAATATAGCAAGATCGCCGCCCCTTACCGTCTCCACAACGCCCTCCGTCCAAATCAATATGATAGATTTTCCCATCGTATCCTAAAATGATAATATCCTCATGTAAATCAGCAATGGAAAATCCGAACTTATTATTGGCGAAGATGATATCATCATAGACTTGTCGCTCAATTCTTTTGAAGTCGACCATCGAGAGAGGCTTTGCTTGGCTCAATGTCCTGCCACAGATAAATGGCCTGGAATAACAAATTATCCGAGATTGCCGTTGGTAAATCATTTTTTGGCAACACAAACCAATCATCAAAGCAATGCGAAACGCTTGATAACGCAATCAGGGTTGAAGTGTCATTTTTTATATCTTCGTCAAAAAACCCTCTGGTTGTGTCTTCTTCTGCGAACAGCTTAATGATTCTTTTCCCGTCCGGCGTAAGCCAAAGTTCGGTGTAAGACTCCGCTCCCACTTCCTGTGCTATGCGTTCACACTTGAGCGCAGATAACTCTGCATTTGAGACCTCATATATCGGAACCATAGGTTATCTGTAATTCTTTGCTTTTCCACATTCACGACAAACCTTGGAAAACAGTCCTTTGAACTCACCGCCACAAAAGGCACACCGACCTTGTCGGATCCACTGGAGCTTTTCCTCTTGAGCGGGAGGCTGTTCGGGCTTGGCTTCCTGTTGCGGATTGGCCGTTTGTGTATTGGATGTTCCTTGGTTGCCGCCAGAGGAATCGTTTCCGTACTTCCCAAAGCCAGAGGCTAATTTGGACTCAACACTGGAAAGTCCGGCTTCCTTTGCGGCCCGCTCATCCTTAACAGCTTTGACCACAGCATCGAATTTAGACTTCCATTCGGATGCACTGGAACGCAAAGTATTCAGTTGGGCAACAATCTCCTTTATCTGTTTGTCTGAATATTTAGAGATACCCTCTGCAAATTCAGTTGCATTGCATTCCCATGGTCTTGAAACAGATAAAATATCACAGTAATTCGGCATGTTGTCAACATTAAGAACAGCCTCTGGAAAAGAGTAGGAAGGTGGGACCAAATGTACCGTCATACCAGAAAAGTATTCTTTCCATGTTCCAGTGTCACTATCAAAGACAACATAAATTGGACTATAGTTTGTTGCATCAAGCTGAAGTCCATGTAAAACATCAGGTGTCCATTCCAATGTTTGTGCTGACTCAGTGGTAATTTCGGATTCCGCGACAATTCTTCTGTTCGTTAAAAATACGCTATGTTTTTCATATGAGTCACAACTAAAGAAACCGTACCCGCAGCATTCAGAAATCCCGTATTTTGTGATATTCATTTCCTGTCCCTCGCTTATTATTGGTATAGTGATAGTCAGCAATAAGTACGGTTAAGCACCAAGCTGTAATCCCGATAGAGGGTATAAGCTTCCTCGCACAGATTTTGCTCAATCAGTCTCAGCGTCCCAAGTACCAGTTCTTCATAGATTTTCTGGTAGATGCTCTGGCTATCCTCCCTCTGACTGATTGCGGCTACGATTTTCGGAGCGACCCGATAATACTCTTCGACCGCTTCCGGATGACGCTCCTTCACATAGGCATCTCGAAACGCTCTTAATGTGCCGAGCTCGTCGCAATCGTCGTTGAAGGATTGACTAAGAACCCGCATACATGCTGTTGTCAGATAACAGCCGGAATCATCTTTCTTCTCCGGCTCAACATAGGGATTACCCAACCAGTCTGTCTCAACCTTCTGCCTCCCCAGCCAATCAGTCTCGATCTTCGGATTGCCGATCCAGTCAGTTTCTACCTTATCGTTGCCAAGCCAATCTTTTTCTGCTTCCCACTCGCCCCAGAAGTTGCGGTAGTACCGTTTGCCGTCCTGTTCGATATACTCTCTTCCGTCTTTATCAATCTTCGGCATCGTGTGATTCCTCCTCCGTAAATCGTGGGGTTTTAACCGCCACCGTTACATTGACATTTCCTCTTCTTCCATTTGTTCCATATGCTCCTCATAGGATGGAACGTCTTTCATCGCTTCTTCCCACTTGTTCTGGGACGAGTCGTCGTCGTTGGACTGTTTGGAGTAGCCTTCGTGCTCCCGCAAAACCTCCCCAGACTCCTCCAGATTTCTCCGCTGAACATTTTCTTTGGATTCCATGAATCGACCTCCTCTCTAATAAGCTGATGACAGTATTGGTATATCAGGTAAAGGGAAAAATCTCCCTGTACTGAACGCAAAAAGCAATGATCATAATGATTTGTAGGAACCACAAGACCAGCAGAACCGCCTTAGCGGAAAACAGAACGTACCGATCTACGATACTTACCTCTGCATCGCATTTTGATGGTGGGGTCTTAAAAAAATCATTGATTTTCGTTGGTCCGCCGCCCTTGGCCTTGGATATCTTGTTAAAGGACAGCTTCGTGCAAATAAGCATGACAACATAGTAAAACAGCCAGAACCAGCGCAAGTCGACATAGGAGGATATTACGACCAATCCCCATATTGCTATGCAACTGGAAAAGATGATGGGGATTCCAAAAGCGCTGAGTATGTCCAACCCTTTCTTTTCGCGAAAAACTGCATCGAAAGTGGAGGCAATCAGCAGCAGCCAAAACGAGACACCTAAAACAATAGAGTGAAACGCCCCTATGCGAGGTCTCGAGCTCAGAATCAGATTCATCTGAGAGATAAAATCGCTGTCCCACCTGTTGGACAATCTGGTCAGAACTACGATGGTGACAATAAAAATGCACAGAGTTACAGTAGTTCCCGATGTTTTTCTAACCGATGTCATTTTGCTCCCCCACGATCTGCTTCGTTACATTCTGTATGCTGTTCTGACTTGCTCTGGCGATCCAGTCGACCGGCTCAATAACGCCCCACGGATCAAAGGGTGCCTGTTCCTTTTCGGCATGTCCTATGGCGCTGACCGGGAAATATGAAACATGCGAAAAAACGCTCTCCAAATTATTTAAGGAGTTTGCCAACCCGATATCAGAGAGATAGCGCCTGCACATGGTATCCCGTGCCTCATCAAAATTTCTGAACTGGGATTCATTGGATTTGTAATTGGCCTTGATTTTTACCATTCCGATTTTCTGTTTAATGGTAGATATATCCGCCTTGGCAATCACAACCGCTACCGGCATATCGCTCATTTTTCTGGCTCTGCGTCCGGCGACCTCCGAATATTTATTGATGAAGTGGATAATGATGTCCTCTGTGGAGTCATCAGAATAACCGTCCGCATATCCTGCTCCCAACGCGGATTCACACTCTTTCCTCACCGAGCGAACACTCAGCGGATCGACAATGATGATTACTCCATCGCTATATCCGAAGTTCAAGGGGTTCCGCTCATATTGTTCGCTCAAAATGATTTCATCGGGGACATCATAGAGGACGATTCCTTGGTCAGAATGGCCGCTCCCTTCATGGAGGACATAATACGCATGCACAGCATCTGTCGAGGATTTTTCGGTTCTGCCAGTTCTGTAATGCGTCTCCAGCAGATCAAAATCATCCGATGGAGAAACCTTGATTTTGCCTGCCGATTGCGCACTATTCGCATTCCTGTAAAGGTGCTGGAAAGCCGCAATATAAGCTGTTTTCCCGGATGAGTTTCCCCCGACAATTTGGACAGTCAGTGATTTGATATTCGCGCCCGCAAGCATCTGGTTACAGTTGGGGCAGTAGGAAGCCAGCTTCTTCCGTTTCGACATGGATGCGCATGGAATAAAATGACCGCATGAACATTTAGCCCAAATCACCCCGCACCGTCCCGGATACAGTTTATTATGAATCTTTCCGCAGTGAGGGCACTCAAAAGCCGGAAGTCGGAAAGTTGAGTAACACGTCGGACAGTGCTGCGTTTCATATGTTGACTTGTCTATCAAGTTAAATATAGGCATCAACGCCAGATTGATAATCCCCAGTAACAGGAGGAACAGCAAATATATCAGATTGACGATGAAATAAAATACTACGCCAAACACAGCCCGAAACAACATTTCTGTCATGCCAAGGATCGCCAGCGGGATGTAAGCCAGGGAAATCAGAAACGTTATGGTCTTTGATGTGTTTTCTATGTTCCCCAACCGAAACGCCAGTCCTGCGAAGCTGATGTAGGACCACGTCTTATCAAATAGGAGCTTATGCGCATCGGAGTAGATATGGCTGCGCTGATATTGACCAGAACCGCCTGAGAAGCTGAACATCAATTCGCAATCAGGTTTTGGCTTCCATGTGGATTTGTTCGCGATGATGGCTTTTATCAAACTAAAAATGATGTTTATGCAGGCCACGATCATCGCTATTTTAAGGGCAGTTTGGATAAACGGCGGGATCGCACCCCACCATTCTCCGATTTTGGATGTGGCCGCAGTAATGTAATAGGATAACTCCTCTAATTTGATTTTCAGGTCTTCCATAAATACTCCTCGCTCCTGCCTTCTTGCTGGTCACATCTCCTGACCGTTTTCTTCGCCCTGTTCCTCACTCTGCTCTTCGGCGGGCATCTCGTGGGCATGAGATCGGTTTTCGTGCGGGTCTTCGATCTGATAGAAATCGGGATTATTCATCCGATCATTAAACTCCTCTTGCGTGAGTCCCTCTTGCTCCGCCTGCTCCGCTTCGCGCCAGTGTTCATGTCCCGCCTTATGTCCCAGATCATACTGACCCTCGATAGGCTTATGGGTATGGGCGTCCAAAAACTGACCCTTTTCGTTTTTCTCGGCCCTGCGCTCTACTTCTTTCCGCACCTCTTGCCGGATATATGGACGATGGAGTGCCATAATCAATCACACTCTTCATCCGCGCCGAAGCCGCTCGACACCACAAAGGTGGCGTTCTCATCCTCCCGCTCTAAAGCGGTTCCGACTGCGCAGCTGAGGTAAGGCAGGACGCTCTTATCCAGCTCGAGGATCGTGTTGATATCGTAAACACCGATATTTTCGGGGTTGTTTACATACTCCTCATCCTCGTCCCCACAAAAGAAACGCCAACCGCTGTCTTGCGGATTCGAGGCGATTTCATGGTACATATACCGAACCTTGCGCTTACCATCGACCAACATCTTTGTCGCTAAGACAAAGCCGAACTTTTCCATTGTGGGTACCTCCTCACGATTGTGTTACGATTTCACGCAAAGGGCAGTTTTCATGCCCCATCAGCCAGAAGACCGGGTCGAGGACGCCCCAAGGCTCGTATTGCCCGTCTTCCATGCTGTGACCCATTGCGCTGACCGGGAAATATCTGATATTCGAGAACTCCGCCTCGATTAGATTCACTGCGTTATCAAAGCCATGCTCCAAAAGGAATGTGCGACAAACGTTATTGAGATGGTCGGCATATGCATATGGCTCTGATGCAGATGCTTCCGCACTCTTATATGTCGCACGGATACGTGGAAGCCCGATTTCTCGCTTGTACAAATCCGACTTTGTAATGATGGCCGCTACCGGTACTGCCGCCGATTTTGTAGCGTGTTTGCCCATAATCTCATCCAGAGAGTTGATAAAGTTCCCAATCGTTTCGGAAACATAGTTTGCCGAGGCGGTAGGATCAATCACCAGCAGAAATCCCTCGCAGTAGCGGAATTGCTGTTGCTGCAAATCAGCTTCGGAAAAATTGAACACTTCTCCGGCAATATCATACATTGTCATCTGGATCGACGTATTCTTCCCAGTAGAGTGGAGGATACTGTACATGCTTGCGTTGGTTTCCGTCGTCGCTTCGGCGGCTCCACTCTCAAACCATTCATCTAAAATTTTGAAGGCTTCAGACGGAGTTGCTTCATAGGAGATTCCCTGCAGCCGATTCAGCCAAGCTCTATATTCGTTCCAAAAAGCTGCGAGGAATGTGGTTTTCCCCGCGCCAATCCCTCCAACCAGCTGAATCCCGTACTGCTGGGAGCCGCTTGAAAATAGCTCCGTGTCGCAAAAGGGACAATGCGCCTTGTACTTGGATCGACCGCCAATAAACGTAGTTGCCAGAATGGTGTCGCATGAGCATTTACGCTTCATGACGCCATATGGCCCAGGAACCAAATTCTTGTGCTCCAGCCCACAGGTGGGGCATTCAAAGGTCGGAACTACAAATTTGCGCTTGCAGTTTGGACAACGGGTATGTATCGAATTTTTGATTAGTACAGCACGGTCGGATAGCCAGAGGATTGAGAAGAACAGGAAAAATCCGATCATCCCAATAATGATCCCTGTGGCGAGGATAAACGAAAAGACGCCTACCCAGATGCAGCCTAAAACCTGTGCGCAGAAGATCGCCAGACCGTACCCGATATATATCCACATATCAATGATCCAGCTATGCCGAATTGCTTTATCTTTCCATGCCTTTAGCTTGATTCGGTAATCTGCCAGATTTTTGAATGCACCGCTGACGATCTGAGATATTTGGTGAAATCCTGGGCCAAAACAGTAATTTCGCTTTATCCCCTGTGTTGCGTCAGCGTGGTTATCCACATATGTCTTATATGGATTCAGATTTTCTCTGAAAGCGGAGATGAAGCTGTGCAGGGAAACAAACAGCGCATAGCCCGTGCTTACAACTACGCTAACGGTTAGCAAGACGGATGCTATGGGCATGATTACATATTCGACCAACAGATATAGCAGCCATACTACAACACAGACCGCGACAATAATGCCAAGCAGTTCTTCCATACGTCACCGCACCCTTTACTTTTTTCCCCAGCGACTAGACTTGGAATCACCAGATGAGCCATGCGAGAAGAACCTCCCAAATATCGACCCGCTTTTGTTTTTATCTCGCAACGCTGCCGCATCTCTTTCAACTAAGGCAAAGTATTGCTGCTCTCCTTTGGTTCTCAGCGTTGATCTGATTGCGGACATTCCTTTATCGAACTTTTTCACAGCCGCACAGTTTTCAACCAAAGCGTTGAAAAGATTCCCGCCGTTCATTCTGGAGGCGGCGGCAATTACCTCGCCAATAATACCTTCCTGACGACTGCCCAGATATTGGAATGCTTCTCCAACAATCCGGTCCGCATAAAATCGTGATCTCTCAGAGGCTTCAACAATAACAGCAAATACCTCCTCCGAGACTTTGCTGGCGAACAGCTTTTTCATCAGCATATCGGCATAGGCTGCATCCTCGGCCGAGGGGAAGCCTTGTGCAATCAAGCTGTTCACAAGAGAAAGAACCGACTCCGCCAACCGCTTGTCATCTATGACGCTCAAAGCGCAGATGTGCGCTGAGTTAACGCAGTTCGCCCGTCCGGTGTTATTGTTTTGAATCTTCGCAGCCACTTTAGCGGCCGCTTTGTCAGAGACGACAAGATTTTTATCCAAGGAACTCAAAATGGGCGACATGTCCATTCCCGCGAATTCTCTGTCGGAAAGCACATCATCCAGAAACCTTTCCATCTCCTGCGGTCGGGTAAGCTGTCTTGCTTTGAACGCCAGTACATTGAAGAAGTAGCCGTCCAAGCGGTAGCCTTGAAGCTGATGCCGGAAATTCGAGAGGGCGCGATCAGAGGAAACCGTTTCCGGCGAAATTCTGCAAATCAGCTGCAGAATAAATCCGATGTAGTTTGCATCGCTCGAGCTTCCCGCATCCGACAAGAGGGTATCGACAGTGTCTGTCGGATTGATTTTGTAATAGGAGTCGGCGACCTTCAGCGCACCTTGTCCGTCTCTCTCGCCGTAAAGAGCCTTAATGCTGTTTGTAAACACCTCTCGCGCTGAGTTGGACAGCATCTCTCTGACGCCGCGCATATTTCGTAAGTTGCTTACGAAAATCTCGGAGAATCTGACCCAGTCATCAGATTTGTATGCCAGCATATAGTTTTGGAACTCTTGAACCGTTGCCTCCGATGTAAGGTGAGCAGCCGCTTCCTGCACAAAGGAGCTGGCTCCAACGATCTCCACAAGCTCCGCTGTCTTTTCACTCCGAGGCGATTTAAAGACATTTGATGCAAAGGACTGGCAGACGATCCGCTGAAAGCTCTCTGCAGCGGCGGTATCTCCGACGACCGCAGCTGCCTTGTTCAGCCAATTCAGCACAGAGAACGCCAGCGCAGCATCTTCCTTTAGATACTCGGAAAGGTTTGCCTTGATCTTTTCATAGAGATTTTCAAGATAGAGTGTTTTGATGAGGCGGTGGTGGCTGAGGGTGTTTAGCCCGCTGACCACGTCCTTAAGCACGGGGAACGACCCATAGCTCTCCAGTTTCGAGTACGCGACAAACAGCTTTATCACATCGCTTGATGGCGACGAAAGATCCACCGTCTGCATGAACTCCCTGCAGAAATAACTGTGCCCGTCATCGAACCCCGTTACAAAGTGATAGAATGGATTAGATGCTTCCACCTGTGCTGACAGCGTCTTGGTCTTTCCGTCTAAAATCACATAAGGCGAATTTGGCAGCACTCTCACAGCCGCATTATTCGTTCTATCTCGTCCGTCAACGCCCACGATCATCGCACGGTAGCGCAGCTTTTGATCTGGATTCTGCAAATCGATCATCGGCTGATAGCGGCCATTCAGATTTACGGTGTACTTATTGTTATTCGTAAATTTATCAAGGCGCGTAGCAAAGGACAGCCCCGATGCCATTCGCGGAGAGAACGCGCTCTCAATGGCGGCAATCCACAATTCAAGATGCCTAGAATCCTCATCTCGAATCACGAGGAACTTTCTCTCCTCGGGCGGCAGATCATATTGGCCGACGAGGAACGCGATGGCACTCTTCAACACGTCGCGACGCCCGTCCGCCACGAAGCTCGCAATATCGTCAAGGCCGATATTCCCAATTTCATCCGAAAGGTTGTCTCGCTGGGGAAGTGGCGTTGGAGCATTTTCGTAGTAGAAGGCTTCACCTCGCTCCTGCGCATCCCAGACGGAATGATTGCCAAAGGTTTCATATGGATAAAGGTCGTCAAACCCTCCCATGAACCCTTGGTTAATGAAATTGCCGGGGCGACGCGGATAACTGCCACCTTTTACAGTTCTGTCAAAATGAATCGGATGAAAATTGACGAGTATCCGATTCCCGATATCAGGAACATAGTACAGATACGCATCGTCCATAAAAGCCGGATCTGCATAGGACTGCTTTTCACTCAGAACCTTGTCCAAAAACTGCAGATCGACAAAATCATCGTCCGTTACATTGCACGTGCAGGAATACACCTTAAATCCGCCAATCCCTCCGCCAGGCACGGAAGCTTGGTTTTTCTTGATATCAATGCCGTCTCCACATCGAGTATGAATGATTTCCGAATACATACGCTTCCTCCTCGTCTGCGCTGTTATTGATAACCGGTAGACCGGTGAACAACCGAATTAGTCAATAAATTTATAGCGTTTAAACAACCAGAGAATCGGATCGAGAACCCTGTGCGGCTTGATTTCCTCGGGCAAGGTATCCGCATCCACCGGAGGCGCACCATAGCTCGATACGCCGAATAAATAGTATTCCTTGAAGTGGGAGTCCAAAGCGTTGATAAATGCGCTCTCGCCAATCTTCTCCAGCCAGTCACGCATCTCTGAGTCAATCTGCTTAATTTCCGAAATATCGACCATGCCGTTTCTCACGGTCAGGCTGCTTTTCTTGATCAAAGCCTGCGGCCCGAAAGCCCGATGGTTCAGTATGGTGTCGAACTTTGTCAGAACGACTGCCACAGGAATATCCAACTTCTTCGTAGTCTTGATCCCGCGCGCGGCTTTGATGTAGGCCGCCACGCTGTTGATAACATCTTCGGAATTCTTGCTGACGCTCTCTGCTCCACCGAGGGAATTCCTCATGACGTCCGCGTCAACCAAACCGCCGCGACGAATGTTGGGAAGAACCAGCGGATCAATCGCCAGAAGGATCGCCTTAGAAGCGTTGATGTAGCGGCAAACTGTGGAGGTGGGGTCAAGGTTGTTCTCGTGATCTTCGCCTGCTCCGTCAAAAATCGTGAACGTATAGGTGGGAACATCGTTGCCACGCTTTTTCTCAAGATTCCTTATGTACCAGATCTGCGGCATATTTTCCCCCGGACTGGTAGCCTCCGGGATGGTATGCTGCTCATAAATCAGATCTTGGTTCATATTCTGATGATCCAGAGTGTACTTGGTCTGATGCCCCAACGCAAGGCGCAGCCCCGAAGACCGCGCCAGCTCATGCAGCATCACCGTGATATAATTGGTCTTGCCAGAGTTGGAAACGCCCACAATGCTGAACGGAAGATTCGGCGTTTCCAGTGCCATTTTCGGAATAACCTGCCCACAGGACGGGCATTTCCGCAGGGTAGCAAACCCTCCACAACCCGATGTTTTGCACTTGATCGGCTCACGAGCAAACCAACCGGGGTCTGTGGACTTGCCGCAATCCGGGCAGACATATAGCACCTTGCTCTTGTCATATTCGCGAATGCAGAAGGGGCATGTAAACTTCGCCATGATAACACCTATACCTTTCCTGAAAATCCTTGTTTCCACCGAAGTGAAATGCTGTCGTTGCCGCTATTTGAGGGTTCAAACAAAAAATATTTGTACTTTTTCAAGTACTTACTCGTTACGTCCGTTTTGACTGCGTAAGTCCTGCTGTATTTTTTCTGCGGTGAATCCAGATCGTCCGCAGGAACTTTCATCATGATCTGAGCATTCTTGTCGTCATACGCCGCAATAAACTGACCGGAATCGCAGACGCACAAGTAGAGTTCTGGAACATATTCAATCGGCCTGTTTCCTTCCACTTCAATATGAAGCTTCAGACCGTCAAACATCCCATAGCTGACAGACCAAAACAGATTCGCCAGTAAAGGCCGCTCCACCTTCAGCTTGGCAGACTCGGAAACCAACTCTTTTCCGTTGAGTTCATGGATCGTGAACACGGAAATAAAGAAAGCGGTTTCATTGACCACGAAGTCCTGAAAAGGAATGTATCCGCGTTTCTCATAGGCATCCACAGTGATTCTCTGAATATCGGATGCTTTGCCAATATCGTCTGCTTTTGCCCATCTGTCCGATGCTGACGAGGTTCGCACGGTATAATAGAACCCAACCACGCTAGATGGTATATTGCCGACCATGCGAATTTTCAGATCAATGCGATAGTTGATTCCATTTCTGCCGGAAATCAGATTCTCCTCGATCTCGGTCGCCTTTTTATCGATCCCACAAGCAGAGTATGTGTTGACACCAACTCTGTTTTCACTGTTCAACCACTTGCCGCCGGAATAAGCCGCCGCGCTAACTGTGCAGTATGTATCCTTGGGTAGGCTCACCTGCGCCGATCCATCATCGGACTTGGCCTCCGCAACCAGCTTGTTATTGACCTGAATCCTAAGATCAATCCCTTTTTGCTTGATACTCCAGGTGACTTTGTATATGTTGTTCTTAACCTGATCGACACGGATCGAGAAAGAGTCAATGATAACCAGAGGGGTGATAACCGCCTCGATGCCGGGACTTTTATCCTGTCGTCCGTAGTTTGCACAAACCCTGTATTTATAGGTCGTTCCAAACTGAGCGGTAGTATCTTCGAAGCTTCCGTGTGCCGATTCGGACAGTATAGATGTCTGCCCGCCTTGCATCCGATATACTGTTGCGCCGCTGCTGTTTTCGGGAGAATCCCAAGTGATGCGGATACTGGAGCCGTGTTGCACCACATGGCAGTTCCTCACGTCGGCGTACAGCATCCCCGATGTGGAGAGCGGGGCTGAAAACACATCAGCTCTCGCAGCAAACACAGAATACGAATATGTCCTTCCTGCTTTAACGATCTTGTCTACATACGATGTCGCTGTGGTATCGTCCAAGAGGATTTCTCCATCTATTTCCGACGTGGAGCCTTTTCCGTCGTTCTTTCTAAGCAGCCGATATGTAACACCTTGCTCTGTAGTACGGTTCCAACTGATATTGATTACCCCGGAGTCGGAAACCGGCGTGACATTCAAGAGACGGCAGGGTGCCGGCGCGTTGGCGCGAAGGAACGTAAGCGACGGCGCGTGGTCAGCGCACTGCATCAAAATCGATACGCAGGTATCCGCTTTCTGCGATGCTGACATTCTGCCTGTCGAGGCGAACAGCGCGTCAGCCTTGGAGAGTTCTCCCGTGATAATCCTTTCGAACTCCGAGTCATTCAGACTCGGATATCTCTTTATAATCCCGCCGAGTTCGGCGCGGGCGGTCTGATACTTGCGCTCGGCGATGAGCTGGTGGAGTCGGTTTATCGGCTCTTTTAGCGTGGCCTCTGCCTTGTCAATCTGGACCGAGAGCTGATCGATGCGCCCTTTTTCACCCGGAGCCGCCGACTGCGCTTGAAACAGATATTTTCGGGCGTTTTCAAAATCATTTTTCCTAAATGCACTCTCGGCCTGTTGGTAGAACTTTGAAAAAAGCGCGGCGCTGGCAAAGATGTACCCACAATGCGGGCAGGAGTCCTTGAATACAGGGATTAACTTTCCACATTTGTCACACTTTTTGAAAAGCTGCTTGTGGCAGTTTCTACAGGCATTCGCTTTCAGTGCGTCGGCCTCAGACTCGAATTCGCTCACAGAGCCGCAATAGCTGCACTTGATCGTATACACCCACGCTATCGGCCAATAGTAATTGTCCGTGAATCCGGCTTCCGTATTGTAGATTGCCAGAGCAACATCATAATCCGGGAAGTAATTGCAAATGATCTTAATGCAAGGGTCCGCGAATTTTGAATTGAGCAGAGTTGCTTGCGGAGCTTTCTTCATCGTGGCAAACAGCTTAGTCAGTTCCTCTGAATGGTAAACCAGATGCCGATCATACGCCGCACGGTTTTCATCCGAGTTGAATACATAAGTTTTTGCAGCCGCCGAGAGGGAGCCGCACAGCTTTCCCAGATCATCATTCCGCTGTGAGTATTTGCGAGAAGCGGGGGCGAATATCTCCCAAAGCTCTTTCGTTTCCATCGCTCTGTACAAAGCAATGTTTTCAGTATCTTTGGAGATATAAGCCGCGAATGAATACAGATCGACAACGACGGAAGTATCCTCACCGTTCGGATTCGGATCTTTGGTTTTCCTCAACGCATCCAGCTCGGAATAAATGCGATCTACATTTGTAGGGAACTTGGGAAACGCCGCCAACGGGTCTTTATCGATAATCTCAAACCCTGCGTCGGAAAACACCTTTTTGACATGCTCGATAGACAGCCGACTTTCTTTTTTGTAATGACGAATCGAAGCCTCGGTAACGGTATGGCCGCCAGTCATTGCAAGCAATTCGACTGTAGCCGTAAGAGAACTCAGCTCCACTGCGGTTTTCTGATCCGCAAGGGGCTTAAAGGCAGAATCAACCAGCTTCTTTCCATCAGGCGTCAAGATTTGTGCAACGACACCGTCCAGATAGTCAATCTGCGCTTGAATGGCATCTCGGTTTGTCTGCTGCGTTTCTCTCCCAAGCGCAGAGCCAAGCTCTGCTTTTTTCTGTTCAATTTTCTTTTTTACCTGCTCAGCATTGGTCTCAGGCGGATCAAATGCCAGCCCCACCAAACCAAATAAATCAAACTCTGCCACGTCAAATCTCCCCACAACAATTCAGTGCGCTTGTATCCGTCTATCAGTCATTCCAAGTGTCCGTATCAGGATTGTCATCTCCGTCGCCTCCGGCTGCTTGCATCATGGAGATGTCAGAGACATATGCATGAGAAAGCAACTGGCAACAATGAGAATCATGGATAAAGCCAAATCGTATATCAATCTCATTTTCGGAAGCTTGAAACTTTCTTCCAATGACTTTTCCGTCAATTTCGACCTCATACTGTCCGCCGTCTGTCAACGACATTCTTAGGTGAAATTGTGGACCGACCGTTGCCACGCTTGCCCCATCCAACAGTATAGAACCGCCGTTCTCGTTCAGATACGCAGAAATCAGTCCCAGTGAGATTTCCAGATATCCGCCCGGATGTGGGCTGATAGTAGACGTGTTGATGTCGCATTCGATTTCAAAATCATCGGACGGATCAATCGTGTACCGCACTCCCTCATTCATCGCGCTGACGTTATATCCGTGGAATTCGATATTCTCCTCGTTGGCAATCACATGAATCGCCGGTTCGTTAAACTGCGCCCCACTCGGATGCATCAGAATATTGTCGTACTGTCTCCATTCAACATTGCTGAAGGTAACGGCTTTGTACTTATGAACCACGCTCTGACCGCTCCTCGTGCCAAGCTGAAGGCCGACGTTGAAGCCCTGATCCTTGTTTTCAGTGGTAACAGGCTGCCCAAACTTGGCGACATCTGCAGGAACATTTTCCCGTCGGATGGGAAGATCAACATTGGAATCTTCCTGCCGGGCTTGAATATGTATAACACCGTTTACGTCATAGCTATACTGGATGCGAATAACCGTGCCAATCTTCTCGCCGCGCTTGACATGCTGAATTCCGGTAACTACATACTTATATGTGATCTGGCAATCCAGCGGATTCTCACGATCTCCCTGCAGAACATAGATGGCAAGTTCGTTATTTGACCGAGGAGAGGTATAGAAGCGGAACCGCTTGGCCGCTCGGACGGGGCGCGGGTGGTTGGCCGGGATAATAATCTCGTTGTAGTAACGATTGCCCTCATCGTTAATAGCAATTACGCCCATTGCATGAGCAGTGGTTTCCCGCAGCGAAAGCATACTGAGACTGTTGAGTCTCTTTTCCGCACGAACAGCGACGCGCGTACTGAGACCAGCACTGGATCTGTCGGTGGTTTTCTTTCCGTCCACAATCTGAACCGCAAGTGCTGCATAGGACTCATTCTCCTTGGAGGACTGAATTGCGGCTCCGAGCGCCACTGCTTCATCTGGATTGACGTGGGAGAGGGGACGCTTCTTAAACAGCTTTTGAAGATAGTTTGGTACCTGCGGCATCCTTGTTGAACCGCCAACCAGAAGCACATCGGTAACATCTCGCTGCGAGAGTCCAGCCTCCTCCAAGACAGCAAGGCACAAAGCACCAGTGCGGTCAAGGAGATCCGCCGTATTCTCTTCAAACTCCGTTCTTGTAATGTTTACTGCGACCCTCCCATATCCGGGGAATGATGCGGCCACTTTCGCCGTTTGCATATTTTGCGCCGAGAGTTGCTTTTTAACTCCCTCGGACATTCCTCCGACAATAGACAGTAATTCCTGGTCGTCTCGGATCGAGAGGCCAGTTTCACTCTCAAAACGGGAAACAAGGATATCTTGGATTCTGGCGTCCCAATCGCGCCCGCCGAGCTTATGGTTGCCTCTGGTCGTGATCGTGGAAAGGACGCCGTTCTTTCCCATATGGACAAGTGTCACATCAAAAGTTCCGCCGCCCAGATCATAAACGAGAATGTTGGCGTTCTCTCTCCAGTGGTTCAATCCATATGCCATAGCTGCGGCATTCGGTTCGTCAATGATTTTCTTGACTTTGAGTCCTGCAGTCTCTGCCGCACGGATGGTCGCCTCGCGTTCCTTGGAATAAAAATAGGCGGGAACCGTTATAACGGCATCTTTAATGGTGTCGCTGATAGCAGCCTCTGCTTCCTCTTTCAAGTGCCGCAACAAAAGCGCCGACAAGTCCTCGGATGTATAGGGTTTGCCGTCAATGTAGCAATATGGTTTTTTCTCGCCCATCTCCCGCTTGAAGGTCGCAACACAGTCTTCCTCGCCGGCGTTATAGGCATCTTCCGCCTCACTGCCGAAAATGATCTCGCCATCGAGGAATTGAATGACCGAGGGGGTTAGTTTGCTACCCTCGCTATTAGGAATGATCTGAGGAAGTTTAGACTTGGGGTCAATATAGGCCACGGCAGAGAATGTGGTTCCTAAATCTATTCCGACTGATGTGCTCATATCGTTGCACTCCTATACATGGTTATTGTTTGATACTTCTTGTTTCTCCCAAACACATTTTTAATTTCCCGCGACAAAAGCACCTCAATGAAAGATGATCTTGTTTCGGTCGACAATCAGTCGACCATCATCAGGCGGGTAACATTTCACTTCTTCTTAAGCGGTAACACTACCTTATGGTGATATGTGTTACCCGGTCGAGACGTTCCGCAGCGGTTGCAATGCGTCTGCGACATCAGATTGGGTTTGCCACACTTAGGGCAAGTCCAAGTCATAACAGCACCTCCTTTTCATGCAAATTCATATCCAGGTTTGCATTTCACGTTTCGTCATTTTGTTTCGGACGTCACCAACAGATCACGTGTATTCTCACATGGACATCCCATTTTCTTCTTCTGCTTCCTGCTGCTTCATTTCAGAAGCAATGCCCTCCCAATCGGTAGATGTATGGTAGATGTTTGCCGAACAATCGCCATTGTTCAGGCTCTCATATTCTTGCTGTATCTTATCACGTTCCTCGGATACGAATCGCTCGATGGCCGCTTCATCAGTAACACCGTGATCCCTTGAGTTTTCACGATAGTTATCAAGAACTGCTTCCATGTCTCGTTCCCGACTAGCGCGAATATCTGGTGTAATTGTCCGTTTTAATACCTTGGGAGTCTCCATATACAACTGCTCCCCTTAAATATTTATCCTTCCACAGAGATTGGCATCACATCGCAAATACAGTGATGCGATGCCAACCTTTAATCATCGGATAGCTTCTTAAATCTGACCGCTGGTATTGATCCCCTCGAAACGCTTCTTTGCCTCGGTGACCTGTTCGGCTGTATAACCGTTGTCGGGATTGATCTCGACCGTAGTAGCTTCGCCGGTCTTCATGTTCTCGGCGGTCACTTCCAGACCGACGGTACTGGAGCGGAACACAACACGGATCGGAGAACCCTTGGGTGTATTCGGAGGAAGCTGCAGCCGGACTTTGCCGATGCGCTTTACCTTAAGCTCCGGATCCGGATACTGTTCATTACCTTCCTGGTCAAAGCAGGGCAGCACGTGTTTGTTGACACGGTCTGTCGCAACGTTTTCATACACGTTGACAACGATTTCGGGCGCGTTATCGACTCTGGTGCGGTAGACCGCCTCAGCTTCTACGGGAATCTCGTCATCGACGAACAGCAGATTGTCAATCATATAGCTGTCCTCAGAAACGAATACGGCGGGGCCAAGAGAACGGGTGAGCTTATCGCTGACCGTGCTCACCTGCTGCGGAACATTGATCAGCAGATCTGATGCGTCCCCAGAGGAAATGACCTCATCGGGGATGTCCGCGATGACCTCCTGCTCTTCCTGAGAGATATCCTTGCCCTGCTGCAGCTTTTCTTTGATATCGACAATCCGCTCATTCCACTCGATGGCAGCGGACAGGGCGGCGCCTTTTGCGACGGCAAGGTTGGGCTGCTCTACGCGCACTTTGCCGGGAAAGAGACCCTCGACAGCATTTCTGATCATCGGCATAAAGGTCGAACCGCCGACCAGAAGCACAACATCCACATCGTCTGCGCCCAGTCCAACGCCGGAAAGAAGCTGATGCACGAAGTCCATCGTCTGCTCGACCAAATCCCGCGTCAGTTCCTCAAACTCCTGCCGATTGAGTTCAATGCGAGTACGATCCCTATCGTATTTGATGGTATAGCTCTTCTTTTCAAGCGTTGACAGATCCTTTTTGGCCTGCTCCACCTGCGCTCCGATCGTGGCCTTAAGCTCCTCATCCATGTCGGCAATCTCAGTGCCGTTTTCACGTGTGTACTGTTTGCACATGTAGTCAAACATGCGGGCATCCCAGTCGATACCACCGAGCCTGTCATTGCCGCCGCTCTTGATGATATCAATCAGAGCCTTTCCGTCATCGTCTACGCTGAAGTCAAAGAGAGTGATATCAAAGGTGCCGCCGCCAAGATCGTAGACCATGACCTTGCGGTTCTCTTTAAACTCGCGGACGCAGTAATTCAGCGCGGCCGCCGTCGGCTCGTTGACGATGTTCAGCACATTAAGACCGGCGATGATACCGGCCTGCTTCGTCGCGGTGCGCTCCTCGTTACCAAAATACGCAGGGCAGGTAATGACCACATTCTTAACGTCATGCCCCTGAGCGTCTGCGTAAGCCTTCATACGCTTTAAGAACAGCGCGGAGATCGTGATGGGGTCGTATTTGACTCCGTCAAATTCGTATGTAGGCGCATCCGACTTCCCGATGTACCTCTTCACGAACTCTACTACTCGGTCGCCCTCGAAATCTTTCTGATTCTTGGCGATCTCGCCAACCACGGGATCGGAGCCGTCTTGGAAGTAAACAGCGGACGCCAGAAGATCGCTGCCCTCGTCCAGATTTGCAATAACTTCCGGCATCCCGTTATCATCCAGTGTGGTAATGACGGAATAAGTAGTTCCTAAGTCGATTCCATAAACTTTTGCCATTTTGTGTTTCCCCCTTATTCTGAGTCTGAACCGTCAGCGGTTTCAGTAATTTCGGTGTCGATATTTGCGGCAGGACTCTCGAAGAAATAGATGTCTACAAGTTCCTTTATCACCGTCCGATTCCCAATGTAGAAGCCGGAGTTATAGGATTTTGCCACCGTATCATGTTTCTCAGGATCATCTGTCGGAATGCGGTTGAGGATTTGGCAATGCCTCGGATTCCTCTTTTCGCCGGGTGCGCTACGCAGCTTGCCCATCCCGTAAACTTCAAGCAAGTCCTCCAGATCCAAGAGCATATATTTGATACTCTTTTTGGCCTTAGGCTCGGCAACCTCATCTGCCAGCGTCTCATTGTTGCCGTAAATCCTTGCAATGGCGGCGAGAATATCATCGTAAACTCTGCCTTTGTCGATCTTTCGATACTGTTCCAGCTCATCCTGCATGGACTTCAGCCGTCCGGAGAACTCCGTATGATACAATTTGTGCATTTCTCGGACTTCCGAGAAAATGCGCTGTTCGGTGTTAGCTATGACTTCTAGCTTTTGACCGATCTGTTCCAGACCAACGGCATCTGTTTCCGAAGCTTCCTTTGGGGTGTCCGCAGGGGGCTTTGCATTTGGGTCAGCTTCACTGGCCACCGCATCCTCTGTGGGCGCTTCTGTTACCTCTGAGGTCTGGTCACTTTCTGGCACTGCCTCCTCGTCAGACACGGGGCTGTATTCAGGATCGGGAACGGGTTGCATCTCTGCACGAAACGCCTCGCCGTCCGGGGATAGGGACTCATCGAACATTCTTTCTTCCTCCAACGTGCTGTCCTCCAATCTTGTTAATCTTTTACTTCCGCAATCAGTACGCCGTCGATGCTGTGGATACAAGCCACACCATCTGCCAGTTTTCCGAGTGTTTCCGCTCTGATCCGAGGTTCATCCGTCTCGTCAACAGACAGACCCCGCGAATTGCTTGTGTTCATAAAGGCGTTATTTTGGGAAATGTTATAGCGTATGCGTATTTTTCTGTACTTTCCCAAATGCTCCGACCACTTTTGGCAGGTGGTTCCCGAGGCATGTCGAAACAATACCGTCGTGTTCACATTGCCCGTAATCTCTGAGAATAGATCATCGCCGCGCTGCTCACCTCCGAAAAGGGACGATACAAAGTCCTGGCAACTGACCGCATATGGATGCCCACGGAGCACATCGGTTATCTTGTCGTGCTTAGAGATTGGGATGTTGTCCATGAGTACGGCAAATTCCTTGCCTTGGCTTTGCAGGAGCAACAAGTGGTTGAGTACCAGAGATACCAGCAGCTCATTGCCTGAACTGCCCACATCAATGGTTATCACACCCTTTTGGTTCAGCATCCGCTTGATGTTTGAAAACTTTGATAACGGCTTACCGTAGACTGCCTCGGACTGCCGATTGAGCCGATTAAGAAAAATCCTAACCGCGTCAGTATCCGAGGAGCCGGCCATGCAGTAGTGGTTTATTTCATCGTAATCATCACCCGTAAGCTGCCCGCAGTTTTTCATGGCGTCGATCTTGACTTTCAGCGAAATCAGCGGGAACGCAGAAAGGTTTTGCAGTGTAATTTTGCCGTCCGTCAGGAGCAAAACCTCAATCAAAGCACGAAGCAACGATTCAGCGGCCGGAGTTGCTGTGTCTTTCGGCATGGTTTCGTAAAGCAGAAACGCGATATCATCGACAGGCAGCCCTCGGAAAACGTCGTAAAAACAGTCTTTACGGGAAATGAATTCATAGTCACGGCTATGGTTTTTTATCATTTGCTGCAGCTCGTTATTGCCTGTGTGCAGTACGATAACGGACGTGTTCTCTGCTTGTGCCTTATGTACAAACGGTATCAGTGCCAAAACTCGCTCTTTATTTTGCCCACCAGAAACGATAACGCTTGTAGGGTTATCACTTTCTCCCCAGATGTAATCAAGCGCAGGCGTTGGCGTCTGAGACTGATAATCATAGACATCGTTGTCGTCTGGCTCCCCAGCGGTTAAAAGGAGCTGCTGCTTGTTGATGCCGGGAAGCACGGCGACCGCACGGTTCTGAAAGTTAGCGTCTGCTGCATGCTGGTATAAAGCGCGGATCTCCTTTTTTGTGCGGGCATTCTGCAGACCGGTATAAATCATATTGCCGGTCCACATCGAAGCAGCGGTTGCCCCGCGTGCGACTCCGCCCATTATTCCCATAGTAGTGCCGAACCATCCCACTAGCCGCGACCTCCTTTACTGAAAAATATCGAACTTATATTTAAATGGTGAATGCGAGGGAAGACTGACTACCGCCTCGCCAACCGTGAGGGCCGTCAAATCCCAATCTTCTACGACATATCCCTCGCGCTTCTCATAATGATTGCTGCCATTTGCCTCTGGAAACGACTCCAAGATCATATTTCGTCCCATGAGCTGGCACACATATTCTCTGGTTGTATAGTCGTTCTGGTGGAATGCAAATACAGACGAGAAACCGGATACGGCGTTTTTCGCTTTGGTTTCGTTGCTGTAATTCGCGTTCAGCTGATCTATGCTCTGAAGCCCTGCAAGAATCTTAACGCCTAAGCTGCGGCCGAAGTTGATACCATCCTCCAAATGGCGAAGGTTCGGGAGAAGCTTCAGTTCGTCAACAATCAGATAGACATTACCTTGGGACGCAGTCCTGCCTAATGCTTCTTTGAGCGCAAGATCAAAAAGCAAGGTGTATATTGGAGACAGCACATCGCCGATAGAGAGGTCATATTCAATGAACGCGATTTTCCCACCCTTTTGCCGGATAAACTTGCGCATCGAGAAATCTCCAGCATCCGCAAATACCCCTGTCAGGACATCTCGTGTGACTGAATACATCTCAGACAGCACCCCCTGAGCCTGCGTACCGGTTTTTCCGCCGATATAGGAAGCGACGGAAACAAGATCGGCGTGCTGCTCAAGCAGCTTGCGCAATGTCTCCACCGAGGCCGAATCAATATATTCTTTCAAGTCCTCATTGTTCGGTACGACACCGTTCTTAATCAAGGCGATTATGATTGAGGCCAGCAAGTCTCTGGCGGCAATGGGGAAAAACGGATTGCTGCTATTCCTCTCTACCAGATTAGCAAACAGCGACTTGCAGATTTCCTGCGTATTTTGGAGCACAGATATCGGGTCTTTGCCGTCGGCTATGATTTCCTCATAGATACTCCATCGCTCGGACATCTTGCGATACTGGACAGAGTTACCTATCACGATGTCCCCCTTAGAGTAGAATTTGCTATAAAAGTCTCCCTTGCTGTCGAAAATAAGGACGATATCGTTAGATGTCAGCTTTGCCTTGATCTGCTGAACCATATGGTAGAAAAGATTCGTTTTGCCACAGCCTGTCCCGCCAACAAGCAGGATGTGCTTACTCAGCATCTCCTCCGTCAGGCCGAAGGAAGACTTTTTTCCCTTAAACTCTCCAGGGACATGAATGATTGCCTTGGGGACATCGGTCGGCGGCACATTATTTTCCAGCAGCCCACCATATACCACCTCGTGACTAATCAGCATACACTCACCTTCCTCTACATATCCATTTCCTGTTCGTGATCTTTCTCAAATTTTCCGCGCAGTTCCTTTAGCATTTCCTTGGTGATTCGTGCTCTGTTCATTGTTCTCCCGCGCCTTTCGTATCACTGCAATCATCATATTTTGGTCGGTTCGTACTCCTCATTAAATTGCATGACAAGGTCAATGGGGTAAATCCGCAGTTCTCTCATCATCTCGGATGTTTCCTTCATGGAGTCAAAAATAAATACTATTACGAGTTTCGCTCTCTTCATTTCTATATCCTCCGGAATCGATTTTCTTACGCTTTTATGAAGATATTATGGTGTTATTCTGAAATTGTCAAGCATATTCCCCGCTCAGACTTCTGTCTTCTCTTCCGGAAAGGTATAGCTTCGGAGCGAGGCATTCCGAATTCCGAAAGAAGCGAATTCCTCGTTTCCCATGTCACGGAAATAGGACTCCACAATGCGGGCGATGCCGTTGTGCGCAACCAGAAGATAGCTTGTCTCCTTGTCTTCTCTAAGCTCATCCAAAAGATTGTAAATGCGCTGCGCAACCCGCATCATGGATTCTCCGCCGCCGAAGCTGTCTATAAAGTTCTCCTTGGCACGCTGAAAACCCACACCGTCCCGGGCTGTTCCCTCCCACTTGCCGAAGTTCTGCTCCCTGAGTCTCGTATCCACCGCAAGCGGCAGTTCGAGTATAGTCGCGATCTCCTCTGCTGTATCCCGCGCGCGGCTCAAGGGCGAACACAGTATTCGGTCAAGCGTTAACTCGCCTGCGTCCATGCGCGCCCTCAATTCACGCCCGATGGCGCGCGCCTGCTCCCTGCCGCGCTCGGTCAGGGGACTCTCGGTCGCCCCGCAAATTTTATTTTCAATGTTCCATACCGTCTCGCCGTGCCGCACAAAATATACGTTCCGCATCTCCCTGGCTCCTCTCCGCTCTTAAACGGCAATTTCTCTTCTTTTCGTCAACAAATCCTGCATCCGGTCGATGCAGATTTTCTTGCATTTTAGCAGAATTTTGCCTGCCTTGTCTGCCCTTTCCGCCGCATAAAAAGAAAAGCGCCGGCTTATCGCCGACACTTTTCCGTATTCGCTCACTTCCGTGCCTCACCGTTTCCTGTCACGGTCGCTTTTCTTCCTCTTTCACGATTTCCGCCCGGAATACCATAATCGTGTCCGCATCGGAGCAGCAGAACTCCGCGACTCCTTCCGGCTGTCCCGGCAATTTGCCGCCGTAACGAAGAATGTCAATATAGGGAAAGGCACAGTGCATCGCCATCGGACAGAGTTCGCCTCGCTCTGTATCATAGTCAAATGTCTGTCCGATCCGGTGCCCGCGGTGACAGCCCATCTTGCCGCGCCGGTCAATGACTGTCAGTTTAATTTTAGGTCTCTTCTGTCCCATGCTGTCCACCCTGTCTGTTTTGTCCTAAAAAAGGCTCTGATTCAGGCCTGATTTCCGGTGAGTTGCAATTCCTCGGCGTGTTCCTTCATACCCGCAATCGCGATTTCCGCGACCTCTTTGATGTCCATGCCGAGCATCTCACAGCCTTTCAGGATAATCTCTCGATTACACTTTGCGGCAAAGCCCTTGCTCTTAAACTTTTTCATGAAGCTCTTGATGTCCATATCAGCAATGCCGTTCGGGCGCATGCGCGCCGCCGCCTGAATGATGCCGCTCAGCTCATCCACCGTGTAGAGACTCTTCTCCATCTTGCTCTTCGGCTCGACCTCGTTCCGGTGTCCGTAGCCGTGACTTAAAATGGCGCGCACATCTTCCGCGGGGACGCCCTCGGCGAGCAGCTCTTGCTCGGTATGCAGAAGGTGTTCTTCCGGGAACTTCTCATAGTCGTAATCGTGGAGATAGCCGACCGCCTCCCAGTGCTCCCTGTCCTCACCGAAATACGCTGCCATCGCGCCCATGCAAGCCGCCACATTCGCCGCGTGCAGTTTTAAATGCGCCTCGGAGACCATTGTGTCATTGATTCGTTTTGCCTCCGCAATCGTCAACTTTTCCATGCTGTCGTATCTCCTCTCTTCCGCTTTTACGCGGCCTCTCGGCTTATGAATCTCTTTTAGTTTAACACAAGGGGCATACCATGTCAGTTTTTAATTTAATGCGGTTTCTATGAAATCAATCAAATTATATCATTATTTGTGCTTTTTTTAGTCCAATATATCATTTTTGTGGTATACTTGAACCGGAGGTGAGCACTATGTTACTTGAATTTCGTTTTCAGAATTACAGATCATTCCGTGATGAGACAGTTCTCTCGATGGAGGCAAGCGGCCTCTCAGCACTTAAGTCCTGCCTGATTCCGGTGAACAGTAAAGTTCAACTGCTCCCCAGTGTTGCTATTTTCGGCAAGAACGGCGGTGGTAAGACGAATGTCATACGTGCTTTCTGGCTTGCTGTACAATTTATACGCAATGCACAGCGCACACAACATGCCGGCGCTGAAGTTCCCGTACACCCTTTTCTCCTGAATGACTACTCGAATCAGAAGCCAAGCGTCTTTTCTTTTATTTTCATCATAAACGAGCAGAAATACTGGTATTCCTTCTCTGCCACGCGCAATGCGATTGTTCACGAGAGCCTGTACCATTCCCCGCGCGGTCAAAAGGCTCTTGTCTTCTCGCGCGAAGGACAACAATTTAAATTTACAGAGGAAAAGGCAACTCGCAAACTGATTGCTGAACTAGTTTCAGAGAATCAGCTATACTTTTCGGTCGCTTCTACGATGAAGGATCGAGACTGTATCCGAGCAATGCAATGGTTTCGAGAGCAGGTTATCTTTTCCAGAGATTATCCCGATATCCCTCGGCAGCTGCTCGCATATGCGGAAAACCCCGACATGCTTCGCGCTATTAACAGCTATGCGAAAGCAGCTGACCTTGGCATCTCTGATATGAAATTTGAAATCAATCGCAAAGAACTACCGGAAGATCGCTTACCCGACACTCTTCCAGATGATGTTAAAACAACGCTTGCACAGTTTCTGCAAGCCCTTCGAAAAAACATTGACACGATTGATACACAAATGCTTCTGCGCGAATTGAAAGCAACCGCCTATCATCCCGGCATCAAGCAAAATGGTGAGCACTCCGATTTCCCACTTACACTAGACGACGAGTCCGATGGTACCCGACAGCTCATGGCGCTTGCACCTGACATTGAGCATGCCTTGCAAACCGGAGCTGTCCTTTTTATCGATGAAATTGACACTACGCTACATCCGCTGCTCGTGCAGTACATCCTGGCAAAATTCCAGAGTAAACACAGCAATCCGAGAAAAGCACAGCTCATCTTTACCACACACGACACGGAGCTGCTCTCCATGGAATTGCTGCGAAAAGACCAACTCTACTTTGTCGACAAGGATCCTTTCAGTGGGATTTCTGAACTCTATAGCATCAGTGATTTGGGCACACGGACCAATGAAAACATTCGAAAATCTTATTTACTCGGCAAGTATGGAGCCATTCCGTCGCTTACTCCGGAAGAGGTGGAATAATGCCGCGCAAACAAAAAAAACCAAGCCGTTCATCTATGTCTTCTGCGAAGGTGAGAGTGAAGTCGCCTATGCCAATTTTCTTCAGCATGAATTTCAAAACAGTTTTGTCATAAAGACCAGGAAAATGACATCAACGAGACTCTTTGAAGAGACCAAACTTCTCTTTCAAAAGAATGCGATATATCGAAACAGTGTTGATTCCGTCGATGAAATCTGGTTCTTCTTCGATGTGGAAGACTATAATCTTCTGACACAAAGCAAACAAGACGAGAACGTCCTGCGGTGGAATCAGCGCATTAAAATTATCCGGGAATTGCGAAAGCTCCGCAAAAGACCTGGTGTCACCGTTCGTCTGCTCATGACCAGTGGCTGTATTGAGTACTGGTTCCTGTTACATTTTGAGTCGTCTGCACCTTCCTGTATAACTTCGCCTGATAAAGATAACATTGTCTCTAATCTTAAAAAGTATATCCCCAGCTATGAAAAAGCACATGTACCTTCCATAGAACAGATTGCAAAGAACTACAGTACTGAAGAAAGCAACAGCCGCAAAGTGCTGGATAATCTATCGCACTCTCAGGGTCTTCTTAAACTAAGCTCCGCTTCCACCCTTCGCGATGAAGATGAACGCAATCAGTGGCTTTGCACACACTGCAAAACTTTCTCTACCGTCCACGAAGCGATCTCTTTCCTACGAGAACAAGCATGAAAACACGAACTCTGCCGGAATGTTTCCGGCAGAGTTCGTGTTTTTGCTCTGTTACGGTACAGCCTGAATGTGTTTGAACAAACAGCGATAAAAGTTCGCTGCATCCTCCCCCTCGGCAAGCCCCGAAACCGAGCCGTCTCCGGATTCCAGTATCGTAAAGCGTCCGTCGGACAGTTCGGCGTAATCCAGGGTATAAAAAACACTGCCACCGTCCCCTCCTGCCCGGAATTGCGGCTTATGCGAATCGGCTCACCGTTCACATAAAACACACGGTACTCGTTGGTTCTGCCTTCATAGCGCTTTAGTTCCAGAAATTCCTTGATACAGATTCCGCCTGTCAGCAAGTCGCCGCGGTAACGGTAAAAAAGCTCCATCCATACATTGAATGCTTCCTGCGAGCAGTTCTCGTCAAAATAGGCGGGGAACTCGCTGCCTTTCACGGACTTCACATAATCTTTCACAAGAAAGCGACCAAACTCTCTAAGGCATGCCCGCACATCGATTTCGGCGTGCAGCGGAAACGTGAGCATGCGCGCGGTATTCGGCAAAAGCTCTGGGTATACGCGCGGGAATAAATGCAATTTCTCGTACATTTCGGGCGTTGTGATTAGTCGTATCTTCTGTGAGAGCAGCTCCCGATAAAAGACAGCATATTGTTCCGGTTTCATCATCCAGCCGCGATAGACGGCCGTGATTTCCCGCTCAGGCACGTAACTGAGCCTTAGCCGCTGTTCCCTGAACCAAGCTTGGTAGTCGAAGACTGCTGTCTCAAATCCGCCCTCCCAACGCGCTGCGCGATATTCTTCCGCAAGGTCTTCATCCACCTCTCAGTCACACCTTTTCCCCCTGCTCTTGTTTCTCTTTGTTCTCTTCCTGCACAAGCGAGCAGAGCACTCCCTGCGGCAGGACATAGAGCACTTTTCCCTCCGCTGAGTCCCCGATTTTATCGTAAAGTCGCCCTGCGCTGTAACTGTTTCCGATGACAGAGTGCGGGCTGTTCGCGACATAGCCCACTTTCCCGAGTCCCTCGAGCTCCACGCGGATTGCCTCCTTGTCCGCCTTGTTATCCGGCTCCTTGATGAGTTGAACCTTCATCTCCGGCTTAAAATACTCGTTCCCGTAGTAGTAATTGGTTCCGGCAATGGTGAAATAGATTGGATTCATTTTTCTGCCTCCTCTGCTTTTCTTATGTTTCCAGTCTACCACCCCGCTTGTCCCGAAAAACGGACACCATTACAGAAAAATACGGACTGCCTCCGGGAGAGGCGCGTTGCATTACGTCACGCCCGTTGGAAGCTGTATTTCGTAAGCAGACAACAGGGCGTCGGAATGAAAATTTGCTCTATCTTCACCATTGGAAATGCAAGTTCTGTGCTTCGGTGGCCACGCCTGCTTAATTCCGCGCTTCCCCTGTTCGCTTCCGGAAGAGTTCCAGGTCAAGGCATTCGGTCGCGACCTCCTGCAAAAAGGCAGTGTCGTGAGAGACTACAAAGAGGATGCGATCCTCTCGCTGCTGCTGTTTTAAGAGCGCCGCGATGCGCAGCATATTTTTCCGGTCCATGCCGCTGGTCGGTTCGTCAAAGTAGAAAAAGTCGGCGTCCTGCAGGAGGCAGGTCGCAAGTGCCAGTCTCTGCTTTTGTCCGCCCGAAAGGCTCATGGGATGCCGCTCTCTGAACGCAGAGAGTCCGAGTGCATGCAGTAAGTTCTCGATTGCACGCTGTATCTCCTCTTCCGTTGCCTTTTCTCGCATCCCCCCCGCTGTCTTCTCTCTCAGTCCTCGCCCCTTCCATGCGAGCCGCAACTCTTCCTCGACCGAATCCGCAAACAGCTGACTGTTCACATCCTGCATGACCAGGGCAGAGCGTGCAATGCGCTCACGCCCGGACAGCGGCTTTCCCCGAAGCGTGATGCGGCTCTTCTTCGGTGTCGCCAATCCCGTCATTGCGCGGAGCAGCGTAGATTTTCCGCAGCCGTTTTCACCGATGATGCCAAAGATTTTTCCGAAGGAAAAGGAGACCTGACTGAGCTTTAGTTCTTCGCCCCGCCGGAAGGGGCAGCAGAGCGTTTCCACGGTCAGCTCTCCCTCGTTTTTCCACGCGGGGAGCCGAAGCACGGGCTTTTCCCTGCTCCTAAGTCCCATAGCTGCAAGCGCCTCTTCGGAAAGAGTGAGAAATGCTTCCCGCGAAAAATCTCCGTCTATCCTCCCCTCTTCTAAGATAATCAGGCGATCCATGAGCACCGTTAGATAGTGGAGCCTGTGCTCCGCAATGAGAAGGGCTATGCCCTTTTCCTTTAACAAGGGCAGCATTTTCTGAAGAACCGCGATCGAGGCCTCATCCAGATTGGAGGAGGGTTCATCCATGACAATGAGCTTACAGCCCGCGAGATAACAGGCGGCGACTGATAAAATCTGCTTTTCCCCGCCGGAGAGCGCAAAGATATTTCGTCCGAGGAGATGTTCTATGGGGAATATCTTCAGTAAGTCCTCCATGCGCCTATCCATCTCCGCGCGATTAAGCCCCATGTTCTCCATGTAAAAGAGCAGCTCCAGCGTCGTATTCACATTGAAAAAGTGCGTCTTCGGATTCTGAAACACACTCGCAATTCGAAGTGCGATTTGATAGATGGGCAGCGTTTCGATACTCTCCCCTTCGAAGCGGATATGTCCCCTGCCCTCGCCTTGGTTATAGTGAAAAGCAAGGCCGTTGATTGCGTGAATCAGTGAAGATTTGCCGCTGCCGCTCTCCCCCGTGACCACTAAGCATTCCCCGGCTTTGAGCGTAAGACTAATATCTTTTAAGACCGGCTCCCCTTCTCCGTAAGAGAGCCAAAAATTCTCGATTTCAAGCATGGCTTCCCTCCTAGCGCAACACAGTCCAGCCGAGCAGCATGAGCCCGCCCATGGAGAGCGCGTATACGGCATCCACCGGCTGCAAGCGCGCCGGCGTGTATCTTGTCTTCGGCACCGGATTCTCGATGCACTTACACTCCGCCGCCTTTGCGATATCCTCCGCGATGTTGGAAGAGATGATGAGAAGCGGCACGGTGACATACTCGAGATAGCGCAGCGGGTTCCGCGTCCGAATCCCGCGTATCTTCATGGCCATCGCAATGTTACGCTTCTCTTCGGCAAAAGAGGGGAAAAAGCGGAACATGACCGCAACCGGGATGGAAATACTCTCAGGAATGTGCAGAAAATCCATGGATGCCAGTATGCTCCCCACATCCGAAGTCTTCATCAGGAAACGACCGCTTGCCACGGGAAAGTAGAGTAGGCGTAGCATGTAGGGCACGGTCAAAAACATCTTTAAAAGAATCGGGAGCGCGTACAGCTTCGGAAAACTCGGAAAGGCGCAGAGCAGCGCAAAGATGACTGTGTTTTGCACCGCGCTTTTCCGGTCGCCGTTTAAGAGATAGAAGAGCGAGAGTAAGAGAACGATACTCCACTCCGCATAAAGACAGAGCGGATGCACGATGGTTAAGCCGAAAAACCCCATAACGAGTAATTTCGTTATGGGATTCGGATTGAAGGGACTTTGCAGACTTTCCCAGGGTTTTAACTGCCGCTCCATCAGACAATGCCCGCCTTTTCAAAGTGCTTTCTTAAGAGCTTGCGCCCGAGAAATGCACCCACTATGCCGCCGAGCACAGCACCGAGGTACACGAGGCCAATGTTTCGGACACTGATCAGCCTTTCAAGGGCGTCTGCATACTCTCTCCCCATCTCCGCCTCGGTGAGCTGTAAATAACGCGCCTTCATCACGAGCATTTGCAGGAGAGAACTGCAGAGAAGGGTTGCCATGACCACATAGGCAAGCATGTTATAGCGCAGAGAGCGGTACTTTCCGATACGCCGTATTCCCTCTGCGACCAGCATCGTGACAAGCGCTATGCCGGGCACCAACAGCGTATGTCCGAAGAGAAACATGATAATCGGTGTGATCATGCCAAAAATCACGAGTGCCCAGGGCTTTTGTACTTTTGCCATAAAGAGCAGGACTATGGGGCCTCCCACCACGCCGAACACCATCGGATAAAAGAGGTAGAGGATGGGCACCACGCCCATCATTCCGACCGCAAACATGCAGACAAAATAAATCACGCCGAACACACCGATTGTCACCAGATCTCTGATTTCGAGACTCGTCTTCTTCTGACTCATGTGTACCCTCCTTTTGTTTTGCACACCCGCCGTGTGTGAACTGTTTTGGTCGATTTTTTGAGAACTTGCGTCAGCTGTCGGCGGCAGTTTGTGACATTTAACTATATGTTAGGATTATATAACTCCGTTTTTCCCCTGTCAACCGGCGCGGTATTTTTCTCTCTGTGCCTTTTCCCCCTGCTTTTCCACTTATGCTTTTCTTGTCCCTCTGATTTTCTTCTGCTGCTTTTCTCCTTTGCGCCTCGCTTTCTGCTCGTATCCTTCTGTTCTTCACGCTCTGCCTTCTTACGCCTGCTCTTCCGCCCCCCGGTCTCATTCTTGCTTCCTCTCCTCGATACCCAGCATTTCCCTTCGTCGCCTTTTTATTTTGCTCGCGCCTCTTGCCTTTGTGCCCCGGTCCTTCCGCGCCAAACTCTCCTGTTCCCCTCTTTTCTCGTTTTCCCCTTTTTCTTGTTTTCCCCCTTCTTTTTCTGTCCCGGAAAACGGACTTCATCCTTCCTCTCCTAGGCACCCGACTTTTCTCTTCCTCTCCTTTTTGTTTTGCTCGCGTCTCTTGCCTTTGTGCCCCGCTCCTTCCGTGCCAAACGCTCCGCTTTCCCCTCTTTTCTTGTTTTTCCCCCTCCTTTTCTGTCCCGAAAAACGGACTTCATCCTTCCTCTCCTAGGCACCCGACTTTTCCCTTCCTCTCCTTTTTGTTTTGCTCGTGTCTCTTGCCTTTGTGCCCCGCTCCTTCCGTGCCAAACGCTCCGCTTTCCCCTCTTTTCTTGTTTTCCCCCCTCTGTTTTCTGTCCCGAAAAGCGGACTTTATCCTTCCCTTGCACCCTTGCTTCTGCTATATTGAAAACAGAAAAAGCCGCAGCTATGTGCGGCGCGCGGAGGAGAGAAAATCTATGGCAGGAAATGAGCGGCGCGGGGATCATCAGAAGCAAAAGCTCCTGTATCTCGCCAAACTTTTTACGGAAGAAACCGATGCCGAGCACGCGCTCGGCATGGCGGAAATCATTGATAAGCTCGCTGCCTGCGGCGTCAATGCCGATCGAAAGACCCTGTATCTCGACTTGCAGGAACTCCGGGACTTCGGCATGGACATTGATACCGTGAAAGCCGGGCGAAATACGCTCTACCGCCTTGTGTCTCGGCGTTTTGAACTCCCGGAGCTAAAACTCCTCGTGGATTCCGTGCAGTCAGCGAAATTTATCACCGAAAAAAAATCCAAGGAGTTGATTGCAAAACTCGAGTCCCTCGTGAGCAGGCATGAGGCAAAGCAACTGCAGCGCCAGGTCATTATTTCGGATCGCATCAAAAGCATGAACACGAGCGTCTACTACAATGTGGATGCCATCCACGAAGCCATCAATGTAGGCTGTCAAATTCGCTTTCAGTACTTTCAGTGGAACCTGAAAAAGGAAATGGAGCTTCGCAGAAACGGCACCTGGTATCAGATCAGTCCCTGGGCGCTCGTCTGGGACAGCGAATACTATTATCTCGTCGCCTATGAGGCCGCGAGCGATAAAATCAAGCACTACCGCGTCGACAAGATGAAACGGATTTCTGTGGTTGAAGAGAGGAGACAGGGCCTCGAGCGTTTTCGTCAGTTTAACACCGCGCGCTATTCCAAGAGTCTCTTCGGCATGAACGGCGGAGAAGAGATCATTGTGACGCTCGAGGCGACCAATGAGAAAGTCGGTATCCTGATAGACCGCTTCGGAAAAGAGATTCCGATTATGCCGATTGACGATGCGCACTTCCGCTGCCATGTCACCGTCGCGGTGAGTCGCCTCTTCCTCGGCTGGATTATGGGACTTGGCGGCGATGTGAGAATCGTCGCGCCGCAGGCTGTCGTAGACCGTATGACTTCCGAGGTGCAGCGCCTCGCCGCACAGTATCCGCAAAAGAAGCCCTGAGACTAGGTCTCAGGGCTTCTTAACGGTTTACGGTTTCTTCAAACTTCCGCCTTCAACGATAGAACTTCACTCTCTCTTCAATCTTCTCTTTCGCCTTGGGCTCCCGCTCTTCAACAATGCCGCCGAAGGGCATCTGCGCGAGCAGCTTCCAGCTGTCCGGGAGGCCGAAGAGCTCCCGCACCGTCTCATCGATTACGGGATTATAGTGCTGGAGGTTGGCGCCGATTCCGAGTTCACGGAGACCGCTCCAAATGTTAATCTGCAGCATACCGTTCGCCTGATTTGCCCAGACCGGGAAATTGTCCGCATAGAGCGGGAACTTCTCCTGCAAAGCCTTTACGGTATTCTCTTCGCAGAAATAGAGCACTGTCCCTGCCGCTGCCTTGAAGCCGTCAATCTTTTTTCTTGCGACCTTACCCTGAAAAGCCTCGTAAATCCGATCCCAGAGTTCATCCTGCTTCTCTCCGAGCGCCACCACGACGCGTGCGCTCTTCATGTTGAAGGCATCCGGAATGAGCTCTGTCGTCTCTTCGATGAGCGCCCGCACCGCCTCCTCCGAGACCGGAAGCTCTTTATTCAACTGATAATAACTTCTTCTCTTTCTGAGTCCCTCATGTATTGCCATTTGAAACCCCTCTTTCTACGGCTATCCCAGCCCTTGCCGCGCTGTACTACGTCATGCCGCAAACAGTTCCGGTTCCGTATTCAAAAGAATACGAACCAATACCCTATAATCCAGATATTGCACGTCATCAAGTCCTTGGTGAATCTTTTTCGCCAGCCGACTACGGTAATAACAATCCATTGCCTTTTCCAGTGTGATGCCCTTTACTGCGGCAAGATGTGAAATCAGGCGCTCTTCGAGTACTTCCCGGTAATATTTTTCCAATACATCTCCGCTCATACCTTCACCTCCTCGGAAGAGCAAAACTTCAAAAGACAATCTACAGCAGTCTGCGTGATAAAAGCAATCTGATCATACCCCGGATACACACGTATCTCTCGCAAAGCCCTCTCCTTATCCCAGATACCGCTTTGATACATGTCCCAACTCGAAAGACCTTATCGTTTGCTACTTTTCCCAGGATTACATCAAAATCGCAATATTCCTGCGCTCCGTCCCGGCAACTGCACACAAAATCAATCCAAGCTTCTAAATCATCACCGAAATCTTTGAATACAAGCCCCATCTGTCCATTTTTCATTTCATAGACATTCAGGATAGCTCTTTCGCTGCCTTTCGAAAATCCGGCCTTACGTCTCGCCCATTTCTCCGCTTGCTTCTTTACGGTAGTGACATAGAAGCCGCGGCCGAAATCCAAGTTGCGATCGGAATAGCTCACATCCGGATGCTCCACAATTTGATTAGATCCGTGATATACAATCATATGCTCACCTCACGCGCATTCAGATATTCCTCAATGTCCCGAATGATATACGCAGAGCTCTGGGTATGCAGGATGTCATAATTCGGAAGCAAATATCGTTCCAAACAAGCACTCTTTTTCAGCGCCTGATATACCTCTGCGGGCTCTACCTTCCAGCGATCCGCACAAGCATGAATCATATATATGACAAATGAAAATTGGTCTCGATCCATCTTGCGGCTCCTCTCTCACTTCTTTACCTGTTTTGATTGTAGCAAAAACACTCAAGCAAAAACAGTCCCGCGTTTTCACGCGGGACTGCTCTTCTTCCCGGAATCGAATCAGCCGCCGTAGCGGTCGTAGTGCTTGCCGCCCCAGTAGACCTGCTGCGCGACTTCCGCCTTCTCACTGAGTGTCACATCCTTAAAGATGTACTCCTTGAACTTCTCAAAGCCGGTGCGGTCCACAATGTAGCCGATGTGCTCCTTGTGCTCAACCGCATCCGGATCGATGTACTCCTCGATGTAGGCGTAGGTATTTGCCGCAATGCGGAGAATGCTCTCCTCGTCACACCATTTGATGAAGTCCTCGGCGAGACGCGGGTTCCGCTTGCCGGTGCGACCGAGCAGCACCAGACGGAAGTAGTGCTCCTTGCTTCTGGTCCACGCTCTGGTCGGGCAGTAGGTGATGCAGACCCCGCAACCGATGCACTTCTTCGTGTCGCGGACAATCTTGCCGTTCACGAGCGAGAGCGCGTTGACCGAGCGCTTTTTGCAGTACTTGATGCACTGCTCACAGGCGACGCAGCGGTTCGGGTCGTACTGCGGCTCGGTCATACCGATGATGCCGAAGTCCGCCAGACGCACCTTTGCGCAGTCATTCGAGCAGCCGGTGAAGGCCACCTTCACATGACGGTCGTTCGGGAAAATCTCATTTTCCATCTTCTGCGCAAACGCCGTCGTGTCATAGCAGCCGAAGGGACAGAGTCTCGCGCCCGGGCAGGCGATCACGTTGCGCGTGCCTGATGCCGGATAGCCCTTGCCTTTTTCCGGCTGGTTGATGCGGAGCGAGTCGATGATCAGCTGCACTTCCTGATTGACCTTGTCCATATCCTGCAGGCGAATGCCCGGAATCTCAATACCCTGACGGTTCGTGATGTCGATCTGACCGTTTCCGTACTTCTCCGCAATCTCAACGACACGTCCCAGGGACTTCGCGTCAATGACACCACCCGGAATACGGATTCTGGAAGCCGTCTCCCCGCGCACCTTTGAGTAACGGAATGCATTTTTCTTCAGTTTTCCTAAATTGATATCTAAAGCTCCCATTTCTTCTCTCCGTTCTGACTCAGTCAATCATCTCTTTGGCTTCCACATAGTTGAACACCGGTCCGTCGAGGCAGATGTAGGTGTCGCTGACACGGCAGTGTCCGCACTTGCCGAGACCGCAGCACATCTTTCTCTCGTAGGAGACCGTGATATTCTCCTCTTTAAAGCCCTTCTTCAGAAGTTCAATGATCGTAAATTTCATCATCGGCGGCGGGCCGACCACAACGGCCTTTGCCTTGGCCGGATCCGCGAGCGGCAGATCTGCGATGTACTTTGTGACGAGGCCGATGTTGCCCTCGTACCCTTCCGGCGCACCGTCCACGGTCAGAATCAGATTCAGCTTGTCCTTCCAATCCGCAAGGTCATCGCGAAACAGCATGTCCGCGGGGCTGCGGAAGCCTGCAATCACATATTTCTGCTTGGCATTCTCCATCTCGCTGAGCGCCTCAATCACGCCGCGCACCGGAGACACACCCGTGCCTCCCGCCACGACCACGGTCTCGCCGTCTTGATAGAGCTCGGTGTCAAAGCCGTTTCCGTAGGGACCGCGGAGCAGGAGGGTATCGCCTTCATAGTTCTCAAAGACTTCGTTGGTCACGCGGCCCACTTTGCGGATGGTGAGATCCACAAAGCCCTCGCCGATGCCCGAGACCGAAATCGGCGCCTCGCCGTACTTCGGCATCGAAACCTCGAAAAACTGTCCGGGCTTTACCGGCTCCTCACCCTTGTATTCCATCCGAAAAGTGAACTCTTTCTCCGTGTGCCGGATAACTTCCAAAATCTTGGAAGGATAGGGAATATACGGATTACGCATTCTTGCTGCCCTCCTTTTCCATCTCTTCGACCGCAGCTGCCACCTTGTTTATGATGTTGGAGAAGCTGATGTACTCGCCGCAGATATCGTCGCAGCGGCCGCAGCCCACACACATGTCATAGCCGAAGCGCTTCCGGAAGTCGCGAATCTTATGAAGCGTCTTGAAGCGCATGCGCTCGCCCTGTGTCTTCCGGTACTGACCGCCGCCCGCCACATTCGTGTAGCCGTCCACCATGCAGGAGCTGCCGACCCGGCGGCGCTCACCGACCTTGCCGTTGTCCGTATAGTAGACGTCCTGCATCGTATAGCAGGAACAGGTAGGACAGGCGTAATTGCACCGTCCGCAGCCGATGCAGCGGGTATTGTACTCATCCCAGAGCGGATGCTTCACGATTTCAATCGGGATATTCTCCGGCACAGTGACGCGGACTTCGTTCTCGGTCACATGGCGCGGCACCACTTCCTCCTGTCGCTCGCTGCTCGATGCAAACGCGCCGCGCACCGCTTCTTCGAGCACATTGATGCGGTAACTCTCGTCAATCTTATCGACCGAGAAAGCGTAGCCGTCCTTTGTGATGTTTGCTCCCATGTCGACACAGAAGCAGTTCTCATAGCTGTGTCCGCAGCCGATCAGCACATAGTGAAGCTTCTCGCGGCGTCTCTGATAGAACCAGTCCTGCTCGCGCCCGTTGTGTAAGTACATGTCGTCGAGGCGCTTCATCGCCTGTAAATCGCAACTCCGAAGGAAAAGGAGCACCGGTCTCGTGTCGATATCCGCCTCCTTACACTGCTCCTCCGTGAAGAAGAACAGCGTCTCCGAGAGCGGCGTCAACGCCTCTTTGGCGGAGTAATCGGACTTCGCCTCGAGTTCAATCGGGGTTCCCTCTTCCACTTCATCATAAATCACGGCGTCAATGTCCGTGAAGCGCCCCGCCCCCTTTTTGCGGACCGGTGCAAAAATGCGGTACTCTTTCCGAAGTTCTTTCAGAGCGTCCTGAAATCCTTCTTCTGTCAGTATGTAACCCATTGAAATTCCTCCTTGTGGAAAAATGTTAGTTCTGCAATTCATATGCGTAGAGGGCGTTCCCGGAGTTTGTCTTCCCGAGGCAAATGCCGAAACAGCGCCGCAGGGTATCCCGCTCTTCGAGCAGTTCCTCCGGTGTCCCGGAGAGTATCATGCGTCCCTCGTTCATGACGAGAATCCGGTCACTCACCGTAAAGCTGAGCGCGAGATCATGCGAGGTCATCAGCACGCCCTTGCCCGCCGCCGCGAGATAGCGCACCAGCTCGACCGTCGCCTTCTGGTGGGCAATATCCATATAGGATGTCACCTCATCGAGCAGAAAAAAAGCCGGGTCCTGGGCAATCAACATCGCGAGAAACGCGCGCTGCCTTTCGCCGCCGGACAAAGCGGGCACCTGCTTGTCGCCGTACGCCGCGAGGTCCGCAATCCGGAGTGCCGCCGCAATCTGCTCTCTGTCGCTCTCTCCGAGCGACCGGAACATCTTTTTCCGGCGGAAACAACCGTGTGCCACCAGCGTCCGCACATCCATGTGCGGGGCTGTGAGTGTCTGCGGAAGGTAGCCGATACAGGCCGCGCGTTCCTTCGGCGAGAGTGTCTTTAGCTCCCGCTTGTCGCAGCGTATGCTGCCCTGATACGGCAAAAGACCCACGAGTGTCTTTAAAAACGTGGACTTACCGCAACCGTTTTTCCCGATCACAGTCGTTATTTTGCCTGCGGAAAAAGTCTCCGCCGCGATCGAAATGACGGGCGGCTCGCCCCTCGCTCCCGCTGCGGCATAACCCGCCGTCAGCTCTCTGACTTCAATCATATGCCACGCTTTCTGTGCATCAGCATCCAGATAAAAAACGGCGCACCGAGAAGGCTTAAGAGCAGCCCGACCGGCAGCTCGTAGGGGTAAAAGAGACGCCGCGCCAGAAAATCGGCCGCGATAAGCAGGGCGCTGCCGTAGAGCCCTGAGAGCGTGAACATCTGCCGCGCCGACATCTGCCCCGCAAAAAAGCGCCGCAGCACATTCGGCACAATCAGGCCGAGAAATCCGATCAGTCCGCCGATACAGACCGCCGCGGCCGCGAGCACGGTCGCGGTCACCATCGTGAGCAAGCGATGCTTTGTCACGGATAATCCGAGCCCCTGTGCGACCTCGTCGCCGAGCGAAAAGAGATCTATGCCGCCGCCGAGCAGGGCGCCCGCGAGAAGCCCCGGCAGGATAAAGACCGCCGAAAATAAGAGTCCGTCATACTGTAAGCCCGCAAAGCCGCCGAGCGTAAAGGCCTGCTTGTCCGCAACCGCATGCGGGAAGAACGTCACGATGCCGTTCACCGCCGCGCCCATGAGCGCCGAGACCGCAACGCCGGAGAGCACAATTACGCTCCGGCTGTAGCCCGCCTTTCTCGCAATCAGCAGTACCAGCGAAATCGAGAGCAATGCCCCGAGAAAGGCCAGCACAAAGCGGGCCGCCGTCACTGCCGGAAACAAGAGCGCGGCGAGCAGCGCAAACAGTCCCGCGCCCGCGTTGACGCCCATGACACTCGGGGAAGCAAGCGCATTGTGCAGCGCTTCCTGCATGAGATAGCCCGACGCGCCGAGCGCCGCCCCGGAGAGCAGCGCACCGAGGGTGCGTGGCACCCGCACATAGCAGAGAATTCTCCGCACATCTCCCGCAGCGCCGCGCAGGCCGAAGAACACCGAAAACCAGGTGAAAAGCAGGGTCAGCGCAAGCCCGAAAAGGAGCGCGGACACAAAGGATCCTTTTTTCACTGCTTTTCCGCCGCACCCCCGAGGAGCTCTGAGAGCTTTGCGTAAGCCTCGCCCCAGCGCGCATTCGGCTTATACTGAAACAAGTCCTTCGGCAATACGGCCGTGTGGCCGTCCTTGACAGCTTTCAGCTGATCGTAGGCAGGCTGTCCGCCGATCAACTCCTGGTAGACTGCCTCTGCCTCCTTCGGCTCTCCCTGAAAAATCACGAATAAGTAGTCCGGGTTTGCCTCCGTGATGCCCTCCATGCTGAGCTGATCCAAAAGGCTCTCGGGTGCCGCATTCGTGAGACCGAGATCCTCGAGCATCGCAACCGCGAAGTGATCGGACTTTAACACTTTGGTCTTTGCCGCGGAAGCCCGGATGACGAGGAAGGTTTTCCCCTTGACTTCGCCCGGCAGCGCTGCCTTGACGCTGTCAATCTTCTGCTGCACCGCCGTGACATTCTTCTCGTAGAGATCCGCGCGACCGGTCTCAGCGGTAAAGTTCTGCATCACCGACGCGTAATCGGCAAAGTTGTTAATATCGACCGCCTGACAGCGGATACCGGCCGCCTCAAGCGTCTTCTGCACTTCGCGCTGCGCCGGAATGTCCGGCGCCGTCAGCACGAGTGCCGGGTGCAGCGCGAGAATCGCCTCCGCGCTCGGCGCCGACAGTTTGCCGACCGAAGCGCACTCCTTCGAGAGTCCCTCGAGATCCATCGCATCGTCGGTCACGCCGACCAGATTTCCGCCGGCAAGGAGCCACATCTCGCCGACCGAGCGGGACAGTGCCACCACGCGCGAATCCGCCGAAAGATCTGACGCTTCGGTGCTCTCCGCGGCCTGAGCGCTGCTCTCCGCTTTCGCGGCTGTCGTCGTCTCCGTCTGCTGCTGTCCGCCGCAGGCGACGCAGAACAGAATTCCGAACAATAGACATAGTGCCAGGTACAGCCGATTTTTTTTCTTCTCCATCATCTTCCTTTCTCCGAAACACAAGCCGAGGGACGGCGACATTGTTAATTCTATAACAATCTTCTCCGCCCTCTACCATCTTTTTACAATTCAGTTTATACTAAAACAAAAAGCAAACTGTTTCCTATGCAACAGTTTTTTGTTTGTCTTGTATGAGGTATCACAATGGAATCTACTGAATTCAGCTTAGAGGCCTTAACCCGTTTTCCGCTCTTTGAGGGACTTTCCGCCGGTGAGCTCGAAGCACTGCTTCCCTGTCTGGACGGCTACATCCGCTCCTACCCGCGGAACAGTTTCCTGATTCTCGATGAAGACAGTGTCCCCTATGTCGGGATGCTGCTCTCCGGCATGATTTTCATGCTGAAGGAAGATGAGAACGGCCACCAGTCTTTCTTAAACTACATGCTGCCCGGCGATCTCTTCGGCGAATCTTTTTCGCTCCGCAAGAAAAAGACGCCGGCCCATGTCTCCTTTCTCGCCGCCAGAAATGCGACCGCTCTCTTTTTGCCGCTCGGAAAAATTATGCGAAGCTGTGAGCATCACTGTCGCTTTCACCGCATCATGACCGAGAATATGTATGAGCTCCTCGCGAAGAAAAACGGGCAGCTCATGCAGACACTTGACATTCTCTCAAAAGACACGCTCCGGGAGAAAATACTCTCCTATCTGCAACTCCGTCCGGAAGGACTTCAGGCACTACCCGGGCTGCCGCCGACAGCCACTGTCACGCTGACCGTAGATCTCCCCCTCAACAAGTCGGAACTCGCGCACTACCTGAATGTGAACCGGAGCTCGCTCTGCCGTGAGCTCACCGCGATGGAGAAGGACGGTCTGCTTTCGGTCACCGGAAACCGCTACACGCTCTTCGCCTCCTGACGAAAGTGGCGCAAACACACAACATGCATCACAATGTCTTTTCCGGATTTTCTCTTCGCAAAACTGCCTCGCCCAGAATTGTCACCGCTCTGCCGTCGCCTGCACCGATTCATCGTGCTACGGACAACTTGTCCGTAGTCGCTTCGCACGCACAAGCGGATTGACCGTAAGGCGCAAAAAAAGCTCCGGACGAAAGTCCCGGGGCTTTTTCGATACCTGTTCGATACCTGTCATTGATTCCGTTTTTCGGTCCCGTGTGTCCGAATCAAAACCGAACCCGGCTGCTATCCGCCTCGATTCTATTCCATCCGAATGTCACGCGACCTTATCTCGGCGCACACTGTCGCCTCGTACTGCGATACCCTGTACTCTGCCTCAGAGACCTGCCTTAAAGAACTTGCGGAATGCGGTGACTTCCTCCATGGACTGGGTAATTGCAACGGAGTACTTGGCCGAAGCTTTGATTCCCGGCTCGTAGGTGACAGGCTCGAACTGATAGTGAACGCCTTCCTTGGATGCCGAGCAATAGCCGGTCCAGCCGGACGCAATTTTGCCGCCGTTCTCCTTGTTGAAGACCTCGGCCTCGCCCCACTCGGTGAGTTGCGCGTTCACCGGCACAATCACAACCTCGCCCGGCTTGTAGCCCACAATGTAATTGCTGTGCACATTGACCTCCACGACCACAGCATTGTGCGGAACCTCCATATGGCAGTAAATCAAAGTGTAGGCATCTCCGTCCGCAACCAGCGAGTTGAAAATCTCCCGCATTTTTGCCTTGTTCTTCCGGTTGTCCTCATCGGACGCCCCCGTCAGCGCCTTCTTCAGCAAATCCTTTAAACCCATCTCTGTTTTCCCCCTTCATCTTTTCTCTTTTTCGCGCAAGACTTGCCGCGACAACACTATGTTTCAGTATACAGCAGAGTCCCGCAAAAACAAGCGAAACTCGGTTCCTCTCTTCTCATTCCTCCAAAATAGTGCCGCTTAAAACTTCTCTGTTGCCTGCCGCACCGATATCCCCGCTGTGCCAAGCACTTACGCCTCGCCTTATCTCCGCCTACTGCCTAACCAAGAAGTCTGCGCATCAAAACGCTTGCTCTCACTTCCCCTTTGCCTTCCGCGCAACGCGAGCTTTTCCCTTTCATATCCCATGAAAAACGATACACGAATCTTCGGGGGTATGCTCATTCCTATGTACACATGGTCCGGCATCAAAGGTCCTACTATAAGCTCTACACCTTTGTATGCGCAAAGATCATGTGGGATTTGAGCCAAATCCTTCTTGCATTGATTGTAGCTTATTTTTCGTCTATACTTTGGCGTAACGACGATACGGTACTTGCACAGCTATTTGGTATGTGCGGCACGATTCGCCTTTGGCATGAAATCACCTTTCCTTTCTCTGTAGCGGCTTGGACACCTCTATTGTGCGGAAAGGTGATTTCTTTGTGAAACGATTTGTCTCCACCCGCATAGCGGGTATTTTTTTGAAGTTGCATTCCGCAAAAGATTTCCCCTTTCATACTCTCCGCTGTTTTCGGTATAATAAAGTTCATGAGGGAGGTAAGCGAAAACCATGGAGAAATATACAAACCTCAAGGAAATGGTCTACAATGCGGTTCTTCAAGAGATTATCTCCGGCAAATATCAGCCCGGCGATATTCTGAACGAGAAGAAACTCATTGAGAAATACGAAGTCAGCAAGTCTCCCGTCCGGGATGCCCTGATTGCGCTCTGCGCGGACGGCGTTGTCCAGAGCATTCCGCGCTACGGCTACGAAGTCATACGCCTGACGCATATCGATATCTATGAAATGCTTCAGTACCGGGAATTTCTGGAGAGCGGCGCGCTGCGCGAGAACTATAAGCGCTTCGGCGAAGCCGAAATCGAACTGCTGACGCAGCTGAACCGGAATTGTCAGCGGGACGATGTGGACCCCATTCAGCACTGGCGCTTCAACATGGACTTCCACGAAAAACTGATGGAGTTCTGCGGCAATACCTTTATCACGATGAATGTGAAGCGCTGCATGTCACGCCTGCTCCGCGCCTACTCCCAGCTCTACTGGAACCGGCGCGCCGACCGACTCCTCTCCTATGACACAAAACACCACGAGTTAATCATTGCCGATCTCGCCCGGAAGGATCCGGCGGCACTCGTGCGTGACATCCGCGATGACCTCCGCGACTTCGGCGGGTATATGGGACTCTGAACCGAAGCCTGTCCCTGCCTGCTCTCTTGACTGCCCTCTTTCCCGTTCCCGCGGGAAAGAGGGCTTCTTTATGTTTTCGCCATTTTTCTTGTAAATTTTACAGGTTTTTTCGTCAAAATCACTTGATTCTGATAATATCAGTGGTATTATCATTGTGAGAGGAGGCCTGTTATGTTCGTTGAAAATCCAGAATCGTTCAGCAATTACACAGCAATCCTGCGAGAAGAGCTGGTGCCCGCAATGGGCTGCACCGAGCCGATTGCGATTGCCTATGCCGCGGCAAAGGCGAAGGAACTGTTGGGGGAGGAGCCGCTCCACATCACAGTGGACTGCTCCGGCAACATCATCAAAAACGTAAAAGGCGTCACCGTGCCGAACTCGGGCGGGCAAAAGGGCATCAAGGTCGCCGCGACCCTCGGCATCACCGGCGGGCAGGCGGACAAGAAGCTCGAAGTCATTTCCGCCGCGGATGACAGCGCGCGGGAACGCTGTCGGGAGCTCGTAAACGCCGGTTTCTGTGAGGTCAATTTCGCGGAAGATGTTCCGAATCTCTACATCGCCGCGAAAGTCCGCGGCAGCACGCACACGGCGGAAGTCGTGATTGCGGAGCACCACACCAACATTGTCCGCATGGCGCGCGACGGCGTCACGGTCTTTGAGCAGGCAAATGCCGCCGCTTACCCGGAAAATGCCTCGCTTTCAAGCGCCGACCGCCGCAAAATGACACTGCGGGGGCTGCTCGACTACGCCGCCCGGGTGGATCTCTCGGAAGTCAGCGACCTTCTTGAACGGCAAATTCGCTATAACCGGGCCATTTCCCAGGAGGGACTCGACAACGGCTGGGGCGCCCGCATCGGCAAAACCATGCTCGAGAGCTGGGGCAGCGATGTAAAGACCCGGGCGATTGCACGGGCCGCCGCCGGTTCCGACGCCCGCATGAGCGGCTGCGCCCTGCCGGTCGTCATTAATTCCGGCTCCGGCAACCAGGGTATCACCGTGACCCTTCCGGTTCTGGTTTACGCAGAGGAGTTTCAAGTCTCCAAACAGAAATTGTACCGCGCGCTGCTCGTCAGCAACCTGGTGTCTATCTACATCAAACACTTTATCGGCCCGCTCTCCGCTTTCTGCGGTGCCGTCAGTGCAGCCTGCGGCGCAGGCGCGGCAATTACTTACATGGCAGGAGGTGATGAAAGACGCATTGCCTGTACGATTACCAATACCCTCGGCAATGTCGGCGGCATTGTCTGCGACGGCGCAAAACCGAGCTGTGCGGCGAAGATTGCTTCTTCGGTGCACGCGGCGATTCTGGCCTACCAGATGAGCATGCGCGACCAGCAGTTCCAGCCCGGCGAGGGCATCGTAGAGGAAGATGTCGAAGAGACCATACGGAATATAGGCTACATCGGAAAAGTCGGCATGAAACCCACCGACCACGAGATTCTGAATGTCATGATTGACAAAGTTGATGTCAATGCTTGCGTCTGAGCTTCAAACATAAGGAGGGAATTGTTATGGAAAAGAAGGGCTTTCTACACAGTCTGCCGTTCCGGCTGGTTCTTGCACTCGTCATAGGTCTTGTCGCCGGACTCGCTATGAACTCGATGGAGGATTCCGCACTGCTCACCGGCATCCTCAATGTTGTTGTCACCGTCAAATACATTGCCGGCCAGTTCATCAGTTTCTGTGTCCCGCTGATTGTCATCGGTTTCATCGCACCTTCGATTACGCGCATGGGCAACAACGCGTCCCGCATGCTCGGTGTCGCGCTGCTGATTGCCTATGTCTCTTCGATCGGTGCTGCCTTCAGCTCGACGATTGCCGGCTTTTCGATTTTGCCGCATCTCTCGATTAACCCGAACGTGGACGGACTCCGCGAACTCCCGGATGTCATCTTCCAGCTGCAAATTCCGCCTGTCATGACCGTCATGACCGCTCTCTTCTTTTCGGTCACAGTGGGTCTCGCGGCGGTCTGGAACCATTCGGAGTACACGACCAACCTGCTCGAAGAGTTCCAGAAGATTGTGCTCTCGATCGTGACGAAGTTCCTGATTCCGGTGCTCCCGCTCTTAATCGGCACCACCTTCTGCACCCTCGCCTATGAGGGCAGCATCACAAAGCAGCTTCCGATTTTCCTGATTATCATTGTGATTGTGATGATCGGCCACTACCTCTGGCTGACCCTGCTCTACGGCATCGCGAGTGTCTACTCCGGCCGGAACGGCCTGAACATTCTGAAGCACTACGGTCCCGCCTATATGACCGCAGTCGGCACCATGTCTTCGGCCGCGACACTCTCCGTCGCACTGCAGTGCGCAAGAAAATCGGAACCCACCCTCCGCGATGACCTCGTGAATTTCGGCATTCCGCTCTTTGCGAATATCCATCTCTGCGGCTCCGTAATGACAGAGACCTTCTTCGTGATGGCAGTCTCGAAGATGCTCTACGGCGAATTCCCGTCCGTCGGCAAGATGGTGCTCTTCTGTCTGCTGCTCGGCGTCTTCGCAATCGGCGCACCCGGCGTGCCCGGCGGCACCGTCATGGCGTCTCTCGGTCTGATTACCGGCGTGCTCGGCTTTGACGAGACCGGCACGGCGCTCATGCTGACCATCTTCGCACTGCAGGATTCCTTCGGCACCGCCTGCAATGTGACCGGCGACGGCGCCCTGACCCTGATTCTCACGGGCTACGCGGAAAAGCACGGCATCAAAGAGGCAAAACTCGGCGACGTACTGTGAAAACACGCTTCCCTGTCACAACAAAGCTCCCGTCCTATAATGATATGTACCCAGAATTCTGGACACATTGACTATCGTTAGGCACCACAACTG